>NZ_JBKORF010000014.1:0-38368 GCF_047314685.1 Shewanella sp. BJSY2023SW001 | reverse complement strand
ATATCAAGCTTATTGATGAGAGAGCGGACGGACTCGCCTCTGAATAGAGCCATACCAATCACCGCCCAAATCATGGCATCCATAGGTAACTTACGCCGCCTTAAACTGGCAACACCATGTGAATCAAGGCACGACTGAATTAACTCAGGCTCAAGCACATCGGCCAGACAGGTGAATTCGGTAAGACGATTGATATGAGTACGCGCCAAAGCTTCTGAAAGTTGCATAAAAAAATCCGATGACATGAGGTCATCGGATTTTGATCCTTTCAGTGAGATCGTCAAGCGATCTGTCTTAACTGATCGGCATTAGCCTTCGGGCGGTGTTTTTTTATGCCTGTTTGGTCGCTGAGTGCCTCGGGGGCCCCCCTTTCTTCTTTGCCTGCGAATGCCCAAATCAAGCATCTATTACCAGCACACCTTCACTACTATATAGTCGCTTGTTCACGTCGCTATTACAGCGGCATTGATTGAAGATTTGTTATCTCTGGTAGAACCGCTGCTGACTTGATTGGCGATGACTACAGAGACGAAAACACCCGCCGGGGCGGGTGTTTTCAGGGGTATTGCAGACTAGTGGCTATCAGTTGCGCACCAGTTCCAGCTCTTTGAGCAGGTTGTCGGCATGATCCACTTCATCCATCATCCACAGAATGTAGCGGATATCCACGTGCACGGCGCGGGTGATGGTGGGGTTGAAGTACCAATCTTTGGTGATGGCTTCATAGGTGGAGTCAAAGTTGAGGCCAACCAGCTCGCCCTTGCCGTTAAACACGGGGGAGCCTGAATTGCCTCCTGTGGTATCTACGCTGGAGAGAAAGTTAACCGGTACAGAGTTGAACTCGGCGGGGTTATCCAGGCAGGAGAACAGGCGGCACAACCAGCTGCGAGGATCCTGATACAAGTGCTGCACCTTATGCTCGCCCAGTCGTCCCTGCTTGATGGCATCCAGCAGCTTCTGCGGTGCATTGTAGGGCTCGACACCTGTGTGCTTGGCGACTATCCCTTCCAGCTTGGTAAAGGGTTGCTTGTAGAGCGCATCACGGGACTGATAGCCATCGACCATACCATAGCTGATCCTTAAGGTGCCGTTGGCATCCGGATAGACAGGCTTACCCATGGCCTTGTTATAGGCAATGATCGCCTTCATGTAGGCGGGGCGGGCGATGGACAGCTTACCGGCCAGTTCCTTGTCGGCTTTTTCCTGCGCCATATTGGTTTCGTACAGGGCTACTGCCATGCGAATGAAGGGATCGCTGCTGCTCTCGAAGGCTTCCGGCTTGGCCAGCATCCAGTCGAGGCGTTTTTCTGGGTCGGTCAGCTCGGTCAGGGCATACATGCCTTCGAGCTTGTCGCCCAGGCTGATACCTTGCTCGGGTGTCAGCAACTGATCCATCACGGCGACCCGGTTATCCTGCGCCAGGTAGGCGTCGATATCCATCTGCCACAGTGTCTTGTCGACGCTGATATCGAAGCTGGAGTCAAGTCGCTTGAGACGGGCGGCGAACATCTTCATGTCACGCTCTTGATAACCCGCTTCGCGCTCGGCATCGGGTTTTTGGTTTTCTTTGGCCAGGCGATAAAGCTGCTTGGCGGCGCTGAGCAAGGCACTGGATTGAGCGTTGTCAAAATAGTAGCTCTGCTGATACTTGTGCTGTTGCTCGGCCAGCAGTTGTTCGAGCTCACTTAGTTGCGCCATCAGCGGCTGTGCGTCTTTATCTTTGGCCAGCCAGTCGCGGAAGGCATTTTCCTCGACCTGCTTGATGGCGGCGATGTCAGTGGCGTGGAAGCCATCCAATAAGCCGTTGAGTTTTTTCATCCGGTTGGCCATGCCGGCCAGAGTCCCGGCATACTTGATGGCGATATCCTTGTCGGAAGCGCCCATGCCCTCAATGGTGTCGATTTTGGCCTGATAGCGGGCGGCTTGGGTCGGATAGAGCCAGTCGCTGGCGAATCTCAGCTCTGAGGTCAGGCGGTAGCGGCTGGTTGAACCCGGGTAACCGGCCACAAACACGCCGTCACCGGCCTTAACGCCATCGGCATTGACCTTGAGGAAGCTCTTGGGCTGATAAGGCACGTTATCCTCGGCATAGGCCGCCGGTTTGCCATCCTTGCCGACATAAGCCCTGAGGAAGGTAAAGTCGCCGCTGTGACGAGGGTATTCATAGTTATCTATGTCGCCACCGAAACCGCCAACACTCTCGGGTGGCGCATAAACCAGGCGCACATCGCGAATAATCAGCTGTTTGATCAGGTAGTATTCAAGTCCATTGTGGAAACTACGTACTGAGCAGCGGTAGTTGTCGTCGGCTTCACACTCTTTGACCAGCGCCTTGCTGTTGGCCTGGATGGCTTCATAACGCGCCAGTGGCTCGCTCGGCAGGTTGGCCGTTATTTTATCTGTGACATCTGTGACCGCCTCGGTGACATAGAGGCGCTCGTTGGGACCGGCCGAAGGCTCCAGGCGTTGTTCTTTGGCCAAAAAGCCGTCGGCCAGATAGTTGTGTTCTTTGGTGCTGTTGTATTGGATACCCCGATAGGCACAGTGATGGTTGGTGACAACCAATCCTTGGGGTGAGACGAAACTGGCGGTACAATAGCCGAGGCCCACCACGGCGTTCATGGGGTACTTTCCTAGATCGGCCAGTTGCTCTGCCGGGATGGCGATGCCGCGCTCACTGAGCTTGTCGGCAATAGAGGGCATTTGGTAAGGTTGCCACTGCCCTTCATCGGCTATGGCGAGGCCGGAGGTCAGCGCCAAGGCTGCAGCCAATGCATTGCGCATGTTCATTCCTTATTTATTGTTAGTGTCCGTTTGGATATGAAAAACAGGTGATTGTAGGTGTAAAATTCCTGTTCTGATTGAACCGGGTTTTATATCACATTTTGCCTGATTGTTGGAGAGTTGGAGATTTATGCAACAGCAAGGTGCCTTTAAGGCCAAAGATAAGCGAAGAGACGTCCAGGTTGACGCGCTCAAGCTGCCCCCCCACTCCATTGAGGCGGAGCAATCCGTGCTCGGGGGACTAATGCTGGATGCAGAGGCCTGGGACAAGGTGTCCGAGGCCGTGGTCAGAGAAGACTTTTACTCCCGTTCCCACAGGCTGATTTTCAGTGCCATGCAAAAGCTGGTTGAAAACGGCCAACCCATAGATTTGATTACGGTTTCAGAACAACTGGAGCTGACTGACGAGCTGGAAGATGCCGGTGGTTTTACCTATCTGGGGGAAATCGCCAAGAATACCCCCAGCGCCGGTAACATTCTCTCCTACGCCGAAATCGTGCGCGAGCGTGCCGTGGTGCGGGAGATGATCCGGGTGGCACATGAGATTGCCGATGCCGGTTATAATCCTGAGGGACGCGATTCAGGTGCTTTGCTGGACTTGGCCGAAACCAAGGTATTCAAGATAGCCGAGCAGCGTGCCAACGCCAACGAAGGCCCGGAGGGGATTAAGAGCATCCTCGAAAAAACGGTCGACAAGATTGAGCAGCTCTACAACAACCCGCACAACGGTGTGACCGGGGTATCCAGCGGCTTCTCCGATCTGGATAAGATGACCGCAGGTTTCCAGTCCGGTGACCTGGTTATTGTCGCGGCCCGTCCTTCCATGGGTAAGACCACCTTTGCGATGAACCTTTGTGAATACGCGGCGCTCAATGAAGACAAGCCAGTGCTTATCTTCAGTCTCGAGATGCCCTCGGAACAGATCATGATGCGTATGTTGGCGTCGCTTGGCCGGGTGGATCAGACCAAGATACGTACCGGTCAGCTGGATGATGATGATTGGGCGCGGGTGTCCTCCACCATGGGGATCATGCTCGAGCAGGGCAAGATGTATATCGATGACAGCTCGGGCCTGACACCGACCGAAGTGCGCAGCAGGGCCAGGCGTATCGCCCGGGAATACGGTGGTCTGTCTATGATCATGGTCGACTACCTGCAGCTGATGCAGGTGCCGGCATTGGCCGATAACCGGACCCTGGAAATTGCTGAAATCTCCCGCTCGCTCAAGGCCCTGGCCAAGGAGCTGGAGATCCCGGTGATCGCCCTGTCGCAGCTGAACCGCTCATTGGAGCAAAGGGCCGATAAACGCCCGGTAAACTCTGACTTGCGTGAATCCGGCTCTATCGAGCAGGATGCGGACCTTATCATGTTTATTTATCGTGACGAGGTGTATAACGACGATTCGCCCGATAAAGGCACGGCAGAGATCATCATAGGTAAGCAACGTAACGGCCCCATAGGCCGGGTCAGGCTGACTTTCCAGGGGATGTTCTCCCGCTTTGACAATTACGCCGGTCCGCAATTTGAAGAGGACTAAACCTCTGCGGACGGTTTTCCCGGCGCGGCCAGAGAGCGCGCCATCCAATCCAAGATTGAAGGTAAGCTTTGAAACCCTTTCCCAGAGCAGAGATTAGCAGCCGGGCGCTGCAACATAATCTGGCCAGGCTGCGTGAGATCGCGCCCGCCAGCAAAGTTATTGCTGTCGTCAAGGCCAACGGCTATGGCCACGGCTCACTGAACGTGGCCAAGAGCCTGAGTAGTGCCGACGGCTTCGGTCTGGCGCGGCTCGAAGAAGCGTTGGAGCTCAGGGCCGGTGGTGTAACGGCCAAGCTGTTGTTGCTCGAAGGTTTTTTTCGCAGTACTGAGTTGCCTCTACTGGTTAAGCATGACATAGACACAGTGGTGCATCATGAGTCGCAGTTGCAGATGCTGGAGCAGGCCAAGCTGGATAAGCCGGTAACTGTGTGGCTCAAGGTCGACAGCGGCATGCACAGATTGGGTTTTCGCAGCGACGAGTTTAGCGAGGTGTATCAGCGGCTGCTGGATTGCCCACAAGTGGCCAAGCCCATCAATCTGATGACCCATTTCGCCTGCGCCGATGAGCCGGACAATGACTATACCCGCAAGCAGTTGGAGCATTTCAACCAGCTCACCGCCGGGTTGGATGGCGACCGTAGTCTGGCCAACTCGGCCGGTGCCCTCTATTGGCCCAGCAGCCAACAAAACTGGATCCGCCCGGGTATCGCCCTCTATGGGGTGTCGCCTGTGGTCGGTGACAGAGGCGCCAATCACGACCTGCAACCGGCCATGAGTCTGGTGTCACAGCTGATAGCCGTGCGCGAGCACAAGGCCGGAGAGAGCGTGGGCTACGGGAGTTTTTGGCGTTCATCAAGGGATACCCGCCTCGGGGTGGTGGCTATAGGTTATGGTGATGGTTATCCCCGCAATGCCCCCGAGGGCACGCCTGTGCTGATTAATGGTCGCCGGGTGCCTGTGGTTGGCAGGGTGTCGATGGATATGCTGACTGTGGATCTGGGGCCGGATGCCCGGGATGCGGTCGGTGATGACGCCCTCTTGTGGGGGCCGGCGTTACCGGTGGAAGAGGTGGCGGCTCATATCGAAACCGTGGCCTATGAACTGGTGACCAAGTTGACTCCCAGAGTGGCTGTCTGCCTCGATTGAGTTTGAATCATGCCATTGAGTTGGCAAATAATAAAGGGCGCTTCGGCGCCCTTTGTCATTACTGTCCTTCGAAACAGATCTCTATGTAGGCCGAGCCCTTGGGAGCGACAAAAGGCATGATGATCTTCTTGCCCTGAGCCTTATGGGAAATCTTGTGGCCTATGCCGGAAACCACCACAGGGGTGGCCATTTCAAACTCGTAGCCCTTGTCCGACAGCAGGTTCTTGGCGCCGCCGGTCACCATGTTGGTGATTTCCCCCACCAGATCTGTCACTTCTTCATTGATATTGCCGGGGTTTTCTCCCAGCATATTTTGCATTATCTCCAGGATCAGCCCTTGCTCAAAGGTGATCGACAGTGATCCTTTAGTCTGCGGGCCCACCATACCGATAAGTCCGGACACATCGCCCTTGGCCAGGTTATCTGTCTTGAGTCTGGGCTTGCCCGGGGTCAACTGCATGTTAGCCATGGTGGAAATCACATTGAGAAGTGACTGAAGAAAGGGATTGATAAAAGTGACATTCATGCCGGATTTGTTCCTCTTGCTGCCAAGGGATGCGAATAGTGTAAGGCTAATCCATAAGCGATTTGACTCCCGCCCAATGGATCACACTCTTATTAGCTTAGAACAATGGCTTGGGCTCTGTGGCGATTTCTTGCCCGGAAAAACAGTGCCCGGCATAAAAACCGGGCACAGAACGAGCTTCAGGAGACTTTTTCGATTTTGGCCGGCAGCCCTTGGCGGGCCGAGGCGCCGCTGGCCCAATCCACCAGAGGGTATGAACCCGAGCGGCTGGGATCCAGTACGGCGAGATCGTTGAGGTTAACCCCGGCACGGATCAGCGGGTTGGCGGCAATCTGCTTGTCATCTATGCTGAATGCCCGCGCGCCGAGCTCCTTGTGACCAAAGCCGTGTTCGATGGCGATACACTCGGGATGCACGCCGGCGACGCATTCCACCAGTGCCAGCACACTGCCGTTGGGGGTGCTGATTTTCACTGTATCCCCCGTGGCTATCCCCAATCTTTGGGCCGTGTCTTTATTGATCCGCACCGGATTATTGGGGTGCACCTGTCTGAGCCTGTCAGAGCCGATACTCATAGAGCTCATGGTGTGTGACTTGTAACTCGACAGCAACATGGGCCAGGACTGGCGGTCGAAGGCTTGCCTGAGGTCTGTGCCATCGGCCAGGCGTTGACCATAACTGCGCGGACAGCCACTGAGAAACTCGCCGCTCTGGGAGTGACGGCGACTACCCACCTGAGGGTTCCACAACATCATAGGCTTGGGCCAGACCTTGGTGGGGTTGCCCTCAGCGTCCCTGGCCTTGTTCATCGATTCGAAACGGCCACCGCGGGCATAGAGATAAGCCACTCTTGATGCTTCCTCTTCACCGAGACGAGCCTTGAGTTCGGGAATGATCCTGGCAACCCCGGACCAATAGAGATCTTCCTTGCCTATGGCGGGGACTTTTTCTCCCAACCAGGCGACGTTGGCGGCGCCGTAGAGAGAAAAGTCGGCGGCGCGAGTCAGCGGGTGGCGTGTGCCATCATGGGCCAGCACCGCATTTTCACCGAAGCCGGGCAAGGCCAGCGCCATGGCAATCCGGGTAAGAAAGCTTTCCATGCACACGGGATCGCCATCCACTGTGTGCTCCACCCTGGGTTTGACTATCGGCCAGCGGCCGGTGGCTATCTTGGTCATGGTGCCCTGCCAGGCCGAGGTCCAGCCCCAGGACTCATAGGTGAGGGTGTCCGGCACTATATAGTCGGATAACGCCGTGGTTTCGTTGATAAAGCTATCGATACTGATAAACAGCGGCAGCACCTTGGGATCTTTGAGCTTATCGCCTATGGCGGCGCCGAGCCCGGCCTGACCATAGACAGGGTTGCCCATATGGTTGATCCAGGCCTTGAGCGAATAAGGGTAACCGTTGACCGCCGCAGTTAGATGCTCGCTCAACATGGGCGCCGAGATCGGGAACCAGGGCTCCTTTGCCGGGTAGGGCGACTCGCCGGCCTGCTGCTTGCGCTTGTATTCCGAGCTTTTTTCATAGGGGAAACGGGAGCGCGACAGGAATACTCCCTTGGGCTGCACCATGCCGTCAAACTCGGCCAGATTGTAGCGTGGGCCTTTGCCGAAGGGGGGGAAAGTACCGCCCTTGGCCAGCGCGCCGCCCTTTTGGTTGATATTACCTATCATGGCGTTGAGCATCATGATGGCCCAGGCGGTATAGAAGCCATCACTGCTCATGGTGCCGCCGTGGCTGATCACCGCCGCCTTGCTGCCATGGCTGGTGAATTTGTTGGCCAGGGCTTCAATCTCATCGACCGGCACATCGCATTCGGCGCTGTATTGCGCCAATGTCTTGAGCCGGGCCGATTCGGCCAGCAGGCTGAAACTGCTCTTGCAGGCCAGGCTCTGGCCATTTGGGCCTGTGAGTCTGTGGTCCACTTCGAGCTGCGCCTTAGTGCAGGCCTCGGCGGCCATGGGTTCACCGCTGACGGCGTCCAGCACCAGCAAGGGGTCTTCATCGCCGAAGGGTTTGCCGCTGAAGGCCAACCCCAATTCGCTGGCGTGCAGATACTGGCCGTATCTCGGATGCGCCTGGTCTGAATGCACCAGGAAACCGGCATTACTGAAACCGCGGAAACCGGCGGCTTTGGCGGCCTTGACATTGGGAGCGCTGAGAAACTCGGCGCTGTAGCGCTGATTGTCGATGATCCAGCGCAGCATCGCCATCGCCAGCGAGGCGTCTGTGGCCGGGCGGATTGGCAACCAGACATTGTCCGGCGCCGACGCCAGATTGGAGGTGTTGGGCAGCATGGGCGAAACCACAACATAGCTGAAGTTGCGGTTGTTGACCCTGGCATTGGCCATTTGCCGCGCTTGGCGCTTGAAGGGGTTGCCGGATTGCTGCGGTGAAGTGCCGATGAACAACAAGAACTCGGCATGATCCCAGTCCGGTTTCAAGTGGGCGTACTTTTTCAGATCGTCCAGCAAGGCGCCGGCACCGGCCCGATAGCTGAAGCCACAGTAAGAGCCGTGGTTGGCAAAGTTACGGGTGCCGAAGCTGTTGAAGGTAAAGCGTTTTATCAGCGTGTCCCGCCCCTCATCCGAGGCGTTGCTGACCAATAGCTGATTGGCCTTGGGGCCATATTCAGGATTGGCGGGATCCAAAGGCGTGTTGAGATCGCGAATCGCCCTGAGTCCATCCACATGGCCTTCACCAAACAGATCGCCACCTTCGACAACCTCCTTGAGCAACTGCTCGAAGGCTATGCTCTGCCACTGGCCCGAACCTCTGGGGCCGACCCGTTTCAGGCAGCGTGTTACCCGATAGGGGCTGTCCAGTAACTCCAGCATGGCGTTGCCGCGGGCGCAGGCGGTGGAACGCCCGGCAAGCCCCTGTTCTTGCCAGGCGCTGGTAGCCACCAGGGCATCGCGCACCGGGGTGTCAAAGTCCAGGTGTTCACGGGCCGACAGCGGATGATAAGGATTACCGTTGATACGGATAATGCTGTCGGTTTCATTATCGATACGGGCCCGCACCCCGCATTTGGTCCAGCAGCCGAAACACATGGTATTGGCCAGACGCTGGTTGTCATTGGCGCTCAGTTGGCCGCTATTCAGGTCGACCTTGAGTTCAGGTGCCAGCGAGTTGCCATGAATCGCTTCTTGGGTATTTTTGCCCGAGCTGCCATTGACCAGGCCCTTGCCCAGCTGGGTTAGGGTGTGGCTGTAGCCTGCAACAAATAGTCCGGTACCACCTGTGATGGCAGCCCCTTTGATAAAACGGCGTTTACTCTTGTCCATTATGCGGCTCCTTTCAGTCCGGTGGCAGACTGACGTATCAGTTCGGAAATCAGGGTGATCAGGGCCAGCCATAGGCCAAAGGTACCCAGGATCCCCAGCAGCCCCTGTGGGCCCCAGGGCAGTTCATAGAAGTAGGTGCCGGCGCCATACTTGGGATCCGTCTGCGCCTGGATAAGCACCAGCCAGCGAAAGCCCCAAGCCAGGTGGATGGCGGCAAAGCTGCCAAACAGCAAGGCCCAGCGGGGCAGATGTCTGAAGGCCAGCAGCAGCGCCAACAAGGCCAGGGTTGCCAGCACCCAGATAGCGGCCAACTGCCAACTGGGGCTGTCGCCGAGTAGCAATCTGGCTTCATTGGCGCTGTTGCCGCCACTGAGGGCCCAGCCGATAAGCAACAGGGCAAACAGGGCGAAGGAGCCACGCAGCCAGAGCAGCAGCTGTTTGTCTGTCTCCTGCTTATGACCATTGAACAGGCGGTTGAGCCAAATTAGCATGCCGCTGCCGGCGGCCAGGGCGCTGGCGGCAAACAGAGGCGGCAGCCAGTAGCTGTGCCACAGCGGTCTGGCCTTGATGGCCATGGTTTCCATGCCGGTGTAGAGGGCGATACTCAGGCCGCTGAGCAGGGCAACCCAGGCTAGAGGCTTGAGCCAGGGCTCGCCTTGCCAGTTCCCCAGGCGTAACCAGTATCCCAGGCGGCTCCAGCCATCTTTGGGCTGAGTCGGAAGGGAAGGGCGCAGCAAGAGGTAGGCAAAGGCCAGCGCCGCTGCCATAAATAGCGGTAGTAACCAGGCGCCATACCACATCCAGGAATCCAGCCTGAGCTGCATATAGAAGTGCCAGGCGCGGGCGGGTTGGTGCAGATCGGCCAAGAGTGCCACAGGTGCCACTATGGCTGTGCTGAGGATCAGGCTGCCACAGAGTGTCAGCAGGCGCTTATCCTTGGCGCCGGGGCGGATAATGGTCAGCGCCGCAATCCACACTGCGGAATAGGCCAGTCCCATCATAAAGAAGTATTGCACCGCCCAGGGTAACCAGGTGATGGCGATATCCGGGGTCAAGATCTCTTTAATGTCCATGGTGCAACTCCTCTCCAGTGGCGGTCATCAGGCTGCGAACCGGCGCTTCGCCGCGGATCCTTTCTTCAAATGCGGCTGTCATCCCCAGATAGAATACGCAGGGCGAGGTTTCGGCCGAGGGCTTGAGTACCTTGATCTCGTCTCTGTGCTCGGCCAGCATGCGACTGATTTGGCTGCCGGGATCGTTGAGATCGCCGATGATCCTGGCCTCACCGACACAGGTTTCGACGCAGGCCGGTAGCAAGCCCGCTTCCAGCCGATGGGCGCAGAAGGTGCACTTGTCGGCGGTGTTGGTGTCATGGTTGATAAAGCGCGCATCGTAGGGACAGGCCTGGACACAGTAACCGCAGCCGACACACCAGTGGCTGTCGACTACCACTATGCCGTCCTGGCGCTGGAATGTGGCGCCTGTGGGGCAAACCGGGATGCAGGGTGGGTTTTCGCAGTGATTGCAGAGCCTGGGCAGCATCATAAAGGCGCTTTCCTGCCCTTGGGTCACTTCATACTGGTTGACTGTGGTACGAAACTGCCCCAGTGGGGGTTGATTTTCTATGGTGCAGGCGACAGTACAAGCCTGGCAACCGACGCAGCGGCGCAGATCGATCAGCATGCCATAGCGTTTGCCACTGGTTGCCTGGGGCTTGGCGGTCGATGCCTGGGCGACGGGCAAAAACGCAGCTCCGGCGCTGATGGCGGCGATTTGCCCCAGTAGTTGACGTTTACTCTTGTCCATACAGACTCCTGAGTCTTGCGGTGATTGGAAACCCACCGGGCTCCTGTTGCCTGTATTCTCGGCAACTGGCGCCCCTGGTCTCTATAGTGGTTTTCCACATATCGGGGCTGCTATTGATCCAGCGCAAGAAATTGAGGCTAGAATGGCGGGCAGACTGATGTTGCCCCTGCCGCTTGTGGCCGCAACATTTCCTAACCGGAGCTAAAACCAAGAGATGAGAATCCTGTATCTGCTGTGTTATCTGTTTGCGGCTGTACTGCTCGGCCATTGGTCGTCAGCTGCGGCAGCGACTGAGCCTTTGCCGGTATCAGGCCCAGCTATGACAAGCGGAGCGCTGACCGATAAGGCCGTGGTGGATATAGGTGTGTTGGCTACCCGGGGCTACAGCGACAGCATTAACCGTTGGCAACCCACCATGAATTGGCTCGAGCAGCAGATCCCGGGATATTACTTTCGCCTGCACCCCTTGACGCTGGAGCAGCTGTCGCAGGCGGTGGCCGCTCAGGAGCTGGACTTTGTGATCACCAATCCGGGCCAATCTGTGCTGTTGGCGCGGCAGTATTCCTTAAGCTGGCTGGCAACCCTCAAAAGCCGCCTCAATGCCGGTGAGCCGATGCAGGTGGGTTCGGCGCTGGTGGTAAGAAGCGAGTCCAGCCTGCAACATCTGCAAGATCTCAGGAACAAGCGCCTGGGGATAGTCTCGACCCAGGCCTTCGGCGGCTACCTGACCTTGGTGTATGAAGCGCGGCTCAAGCAGATAGACCTGCCAAGCTATGTGGCCGAGATCCAATCTTTGGGATTCCCGCTGGATAATCTGCTCTATCGCCTGCGCGATGGCAGCATAGACGCCGCCGTGGTGCCAGTCTGCCAGTTGGAGCAGATGGCGGCGGAGGGGCTTATCGATGCCGGGCACTATCGGGTGCTGGACAATCAGGCACCGGCAGGGTTTGCCTGCGAGGTGTCGACCCGCCTCTATCCCAACTGGTCTATGGCCAAGACCAGCCGTGCCGGTCAGGGGCTGGCCAAGCAGTTGACCCTGGCCCTATTGGCACTGCCGGAGGACAGTGAGGCGGCCAAAATGTCCGGCTCGCTGGGGTGGACCACGGCGGTCAGTCAACTGGCCATTGATAAGCTGCTCAAGGATCTGGACCTGCACCCATTGCAGGCGCCTTGGTGGCAAAGGGCGCTGCAGTGGCTCAAGGCTCACAGTCATTGGGGCTGGAGCTTGCTGGCGCTGCTGGTGCTGCTCAACGGTTATCACTTCTGGCTCGAATACAGTTTCAGCCGCCGCGGCCGGGAACTGGCCAAGGCCCAGCGGCAACTGAGTGAAAACCTCAGTTTGCTGGAACATGCCCAGCGGGCGGCGGTGGCCGGTGAACTGGGGGCCAGTCTGGCCCATGAGTTGAACCAACCTTTGGCGGCCATAGGCAACTATTGCCACGGCGCCAGTGTCAGGCTGCAACAGGGGCAACTTGACAAGTTGCCGCTGGCACTGGAACAGATACAGTCGGAAGTGGGCCGCGCCCACGGTATCATTCAAAGGCTCAGGGGGCTTTTGAAAAAGCGCCCGCCGCAAAAACAGTTGCAGCCGTTCAGCCCCTTGCTGAGCGAGACGCTGACTCTGCTGGGGCATGAATTGGAGAAACAATCGATCCGCGTCGATTGGCAGATTGTCGGCGAAGAAAGACCCATGCAACTGGATACGGTCGCCATGCAGCAACTCTTGTTGAATCTGCTTAAAAATGCCATCGAAGCCTTGGCTGAAGAGCCTAAGGTCGAGCGCCTTATTGCGCTGCGGCTGGATTATCAATCTCAGCCCGGCAAGCTCTTGCTGGAAGTGCAGGACAATGGCCCTGGACTTAAACAGGATGGCAAGAGCCTGATGCAGGCCTTTACCAGTACCAAGACAGATGGCCTGGGGCTGGGGCTGGTGATCTGCCGGGAAATCGCCGAGAGCCATGGCGGCAGCATCAGCCTGCTGCAGCCGCCTGAGGGCGGTTGTCTGGTCACAGTGTTGCTGGCTTAAACCCGTTTTGCCAAGGAGAAAGAAAAATGCCGGGACAATTTGCTGCTCAAAACAGTTCACCGACCGATGACAAGCGTCAGTCAGTCTATCTGGTGGATGACGATGATTCGGTGCGGCGCTCGTTGGGGTTTATGCTGGAAGGCTATGGTTTTGAGGTGCAGGCCTTTGAAGATGCCGAGCATTTTCTCAAGGCGCAGCTGTTGGATCTGCCCGGCTGCCTGATCCTCGATATGCGTATGCCAGGGCTCAGTGGGGCGCAGCTGCAGCAACTGCTCAACGAGCGTAATAGCCCGCTGGCGGTGATCTTTCTCACCGGCCATGGCGACGTGCCGCTGGCGGTGGATGCACTTAAATCCGGCGCGGTGGACTTTTTTCAAAAACCCGCCGATGGCGCTCGCCTGGCCGAGGCGGTCACCAAGGCGCTGAGTCACTCTGCCGAAATCGCCAAGCGCCGAAAGCTGCAAGGCATCTACCAGGCGCTGACTCCGAGGGAGAAAGAGATATTGCATCTCATCGCCAAGGGCTATAAGAACCAGCAGATAGCCGACGAACTCTGCATCGCCATGCGCACAGTGGAGATCCACAGATCCAACCTGATGAAGGGCATGCAGGTGAGCTCGCTGGCTGAAATGTTGTTGATTTATGCCGGGATAGAGACAGAGTTTGAGTAACTCGGGTCAAAAGTCTTCGGCGGCAAAAGAATGACCTTTGATTCGGGTTTATGAGCGGGATTTATCTGCGGCTGTCGTTTTATGGCCACAGAGGGTAAAATAGCGGCCCATTTTTGCGTACCGGATCTGTGAATGCCAAGCCCTATCGATGCCAACCGCCGTTTTTCCATTGCCCCCATGCTGGATTGGACGGACCGCCACTATCGTTACTTTGCCCGGCTGATGTCGAGCCAGACGCTGCTCTACACTGAGATGGTGACCACAGGCGCGATACTGCATGGCAAGGGCGATTATCTGGCTTATAACCAGGAAGAGCACCCGCTGGCATTGCAACTGGGCGGCTCCAATGTCGAGGATTTGGCCCGCTGCGCCGAAATCGCCCAGCAAAGGGGGTATGACGAAGTAAACCTCAATGTGGGGTGCCCTTCGGATAGAGTACAGAACGGCCGCTTTGGTGCTTGTTTGATGGAAGAGCCAGAACTGGTGGCCCATTGCGTCGATGCCATGCGCCAGAAGGTGGATATTCCGGTGACGGTCAAGACCCGCATCGGCATAGACGACAAAGATTCCTACGAATTTCTTTGTGACTTCATTACCAAGGTGAGTGCCGCCGGCTGCGATACTTTCATCATTCATGCCCGCAAGGCCTGGTTGCAGGGGCTCAGTCCCAAGGAAAACCGTGAGATCCCGCCATTGGATTATCCCAGGGTGTATCAATTGAAGCAGGATTTTCCCGGCCTGCATATCAGCATCAATGGTGGTATCAAGAGCTTTGAAGAGATGCATGCCCATCTGGCCCAGCTGGATGGGGTGATGGTGGGGCGAGAAGCCTACCAAAATCCCTATCTGTTGGCCGAGGTGGATCAGAAGATCTTTGGCCTCGATAGCCAGGTTATGAGTCGCGATCAGGTGGTGGATGCCATGTTGCCCTATGTGGAAGCTCATCTGCAGTCGGGTGGCCGCTTGAATCATATCAGCAGACACATGACAGGCCTGTATCAGGGGATCCCCGGTTCTCGCAGTTGGCGCCGTCATTTGAGCGAGAATGCCCACAAGCCGGGTGCCGGCATAGAAGTGTTACTGCAGGCTCGTGAAATGATGCACAGCGGAGTTTGACCTTGCTGTAATACCCGAGTGGTGAAAATCGCTATGGTGATAGTGCTTTTTACCAACAGATAGGAAATTGCTGTATTTTTGTGCTGCTACGGTCAGTCATTCTGTGTTAATGATTGGCCGTTTTTATTTTTATTTCATTTAATATCATATCCTTAATCGAAACTTTTCCCAGTTGGCACGCCCTTTGAATTAGTCATCTTGACCGCTGACCCGTTCAGCTTAACCAGAAAGGGATGACAAGCATGAAAACTTCCAACCTGACTATTCAATCTCTGTTTCTTGGCGTTGTTATGGCTTCAGCCAGTGTTTCAGCCCAGGCCGATGTACTGCCTACCCAACCTATCTTCAGTGCTGTTGAACAGAACCTGAGTCAGCAGGCTCAGACCATGTTGCTCAGTGCCAAGCGCGAAATGCTGGCCTCTCTGCAACAGGAACTGGAGCGTAGCGTGGCCCAACTGAGCGACGAGATGACTCAAGAAACCCTGAGTCAGATCAACGAGTTACCCGTGGAGACCAGTGTTCTGACCCAAGCCAAGGATTGAGGTGCCTATGTGGATAAATAGCACTTTGGCACTACTGATGTTTCTGCCGTTGCTTGGTTACACCCTGATGGCGTTGTTAGCCTGCGGTGCCCGGCAGATACAGTTAACGAGATAATCGGAGTCAGTTATGTTTGATTTGGAACGCACACTCAAGGGAAATTCTTCCATCGTCTGTGGCCTATGCCGCGATATGGCCGAGCGTTTTGGCTGGTCGGTATTCTGGACCCGCATTGTTGCCGCAGTCATCACTCTGATGCACCCATTGCTCGGATTGACGGCTTACTTTGCCCTGGCACTGCTGTGGCCCAAGTGGGTGAAATGAGTATGTATAACAGGAGTCGAAACAAGCACAGAAGATATAGGTTGCTGTCTCAGTTACTGGTGTGGAGCATAGTCGGCGCGCTGATCCTTATGGTCTCTCTGCTCAGCCGCGAGTTTATGTCAGTGGGGATCTGGGGTAGCCCGTTTTTATGGCTGGATGCCGAAAATTGGAGCTGGGTGTTGACCCTGATAACCGCGATGCTGGCATTGGTGTGGGCCGCAATGACTTTCAGTGTGTTGGCGGTAGTGTGCGTACTTTGTGTTGCGGCGGCACTACTGATGTTTATCAACGGCTTTGCAATGATTTCGCCGGTGCTGGTTTTGGCATTGGCAGTATGGGGAATAGGCAAGTCCAGTCAATGGCAGGAGTAGTGTTGCTGCGACTGGCTTGATGTCAGCCCAGTCGCAGCAACATTGGATTCAGCTTCGATGATTTAGCCTTTGTTGAGAAACTGGCGGAAAACCGCTTTGGCTTCATCGCTCTGCAGACGTTGGCCGAAGAGTTCCAACTCCTGATGCATCTGGTGTTGTACCCGGCTCTTGTGTGGCCGCATAAGTTGTCTGGTGAGTTGCAGCGCCTGAGGTGGCTTGGAAGCCAGGGCTTTGGCCTTTTCCAGCGCATAAGGGAAGAGCTCTGCCGGACTCAACATGCGGTTGATGAGTTTGAGATCCAGCGCCGTTTCGGCATCGAAACTCTCGCCCAGCAACAGCAGTTCAGAGGCCTTTTGATAGCCGACCAATTCAGGCAGTAGCAGGCTGGAGCCGGCTTCAGGCACCAGTGCCAGGTCGATAAAGGGCAAGCGGAACTGGGCTGTATTATCGGCATAGACCAGGTCACAATGCAGCAATAGCGTGGTGCCGATTCCGACAGCGGCTCCACTGACAGCGGCGACCAAGGGCTTTTTCAGCTCCAGCAGGCAAAAGAGAAATCGCACTGCAGGGTGGTTGGGCCCCAGATCCGGTTGCTTGAGAAAATCAGCCACATCATTGCCTGAAGTAAAGCAGTTTTCACTGCCTGTCAGCAGAAAGGCGCGGATCTCATTGTCCGCTTCCCCCTGGATCAGGTATTCTGTAAGCTGCTTATACATATCGAGATCGAGGGCGTTACGTTTATCCGGGCGGTTAAAACGTATGATACGTACACCCTGCTCATCCTGAACCTGAATCGTGCTCATTCGTTGTTTCCTTTACTGACGAAATGGGTTTTACATGGAGTTTAAGACATAGATGGCGATATTCAAACAACTGTTTAAAGTTATCTTGCTAGCCGGCATCAGTGCCAGCGCCTTCGCCTCGAACATAATGCTCGAACAAGGATATATCCGGGCCATGCCCGCTTCTGTTCCCAATACGGCGGCGTATCTGACACTCAGCAACCATGGCGCGGCGACTGAGCTGGTTTCTGCCAGCACCCCTATGGCCCGTGAAACCATGCTGCATACCCTGATTGAAGAAGATGGCCTGGTTAAAATGCGCCATGTGGCGGCTTTCCCGCTGCCTGAGCATGGTCAGTTGACGCTGCAAAGCAGTGGCGATCACATTATGATCATGGGCCTCAAGGCGCCGTTGCAGTTGGGGCAAAAAGTGCCTATGACACTGAGTTTTGCCAATGGTGAAACCCTCAATATCGAACTCGAAGTAAAATCCCCCCATGATGCTCCTGCAGCGCAAGAGCATCATCATCACCATCATTAAGGAGAACCCGGGATGCAAATGACATGGAAAAAAGGTGTCGGTGCTGCGGCCATAGTGTTCGTTATCGCATACGGCATCAGTGTTTGGTGGAGTATTGAACCCGATGTATTGACCCCTGAGGTGATGACATCGGAAAAAGGCGAAAAGATAACAGGTTATGCCACCACCAGCGCGCTGATCAATACCATGGAGACCTTGCTGGATAAGCAAGGAGGTTGGTTGTCCAACGACATGATGCCGCCTTCTGTGATGATGGACAACATGCCGGCGTTTGAATTCGGCGCCCTTGAGCAGGTGCGGGATCTTGCCTTGATCATGCGTAAAGAATTCAGCCGCTCCCAGTCACAGTCCACAGCCGATAAAGATCTGCTGGAAGCACACTCCAAGCTGAATATCGAGCATACCAGTTGGCTGGTGCCCAGTGCCGAGAGCGAATATCGTGATGCCATCAAGCTATTGAAGGTTTACCGGGCGCGGATGATGGATCCCAATAACCCGGATGCTCAGTTTTATGCTCGCGCCGATAACCTCAATGAATGGTTGAAAGAGGTGCAGAAGCGTTTGGGCAGCATGTCACAGCGTCTGGCAGCCAGTGTGGGTCAGGAGAGGTTGAATACCGATCTTGCCGGCGACAGTGCCGCGCGTCAGTCGACCCCCAACCTGGCGAGCCAGCAGATTAAGACCAGCTGGTGGCAAATAGACGATGTTTTCTATGAATCCAGAGGCTCTGCCTGGGCCTTGCTGAATTTCATGAAGGCGGTAGAGGTCGATTTTGCCGACGTACTGAAGAAAAAGAATGCCGAAGTGAGTCTCAAACAGATCATCCGTGAACTGGAAGCGACTCAGCAAACAGTCTGGAGCCCAATGGTCCTCAACGGTTCCGGATTCGGTTTGGTGGCCAACCATTCCTTGGTGATGGCCAACTATGTGTCCCGCGCCAATGCCGCGGTGATTGATTTAACCAACTTGCTTTCACAGGGTTAATTTATGAAAAAGACTTTATTGGCGACAGCCTTGCTGGCTTCTTTGATGGCGACCTCCGCCCAGGCAGCAACAGTCGTAGGCTTTAAGGTAGGCGCCGATTACTGGAAAGGAGATGCCAGCGGTACTTTCGCCGAGAAAGGCCAGCCGCAGCAGGAGTTCAACTATGACTCTTCCGCCCAGTACAGCCTTTGGTTCAGCGTTGAGCACCCTGTGCCACTGCTGCCCAACCTGAAGATCCGCGAAAACCGCCTGAAAGAAGATGGCGCGATGAGCAATGCTAACTTCAGTTTCAACGGCCACACCTTCAGCGGTGATGTGTACGCTACGGCCGACCTGAGCAACACAGACTTTATCCTCTACTATGAGTTATTGGACAATGACCTGGTTGCTCTGGATGTGGGTGGTGCCTATAAGTTGATGGATGGTTCTTTCCGGGTGGCTGACAAGGGGCATCCGGAAGAGCGTGATATCGACAGCGGTGTGGTCATGGGTTATGCCAATGCCGAGGTGGGCCTGCCTTTCTTTGGCCTGTACGCTTTTGCCGATGTGTTGGCCGGTATCAATGAGTCCAGTGTTTATGACTATCAAGTAGGCCTGGGCTGGGAGTTTGATGGTGTAGCGCTGGATACTCGGGTGCGTGCCGGCTATCGCGACTTTAAATTTGACGTAAACGGCTTCAATGGCATGAGCAGTAATATGCAGTTTGACGGCTTCTTTGCCGGTGTGGAACTGGTGTTCTAATTCCGTTATCCGTTGATAAATGACAATAAAAAACCGCCAGCTGGCGGTTTTTTATTGGCTGAGCTCCAGCTTATTGCTGTGCGGGAGTTGTCAGGCCGTTGTTGATTGAGATGACATCATCTTCATTCAGGGTGCCTGTGGCCTGCTTCAGTGCCAATATCGACTTGATATAGCCGTAACGGGCGTTGGACAGCTGGCGTTTGGAATCATACAGATCCCGGGTACGGTTCAGCACGTCAACTATGGTACGGGTACCTACTTCAAAACCGGCTTGAGTGGCTTTCAATGCACTTTCGGAAGAGAGCACTGACTGCTCATAGGCCTTGATGGAGCTGATAGAAGCACCAACATTGTTGAAGTTGTTGCGAACATTTTTGACTACCTGGCGGTAGGTCTGCTCCAATCTCTGACTGGCTTCAACATAGGCATATTGCGCTTGTTTCACCTGAGAGCTGACCTTGAAACCTTCAAAGATAGGTACACTGAGGTTAACGCCTACGGTACCGTTATCGAAATCAGGTTGGTTCTGACTGCCGATTTCCTGCTCCAGGCCCTTGGTATAACCGGCATTCAGGCTCAGAGACGGCATATGGCCGGCCTTATAGAGGCTGATGGTTTCCTGAGCGATATCTTTACCGATACGCTGGGTCAGCAGGTCGACACTGTTGGTCTCGGCCATTTTAAGCCAATCGTTTGGCATGGCTGGAGTTGGGCTGGCCGCAGAGAAACGGTCTGTATCCAGAATGTCGATGCTCTTGTGATCTATGCCGGTGATTTCACGCAGGGCTTCATAGCTGTTGATCAACTCGTTCTCGGCCAGGATTTCGGCTGCGGTCGCCAGGTCATACTGAGCCTGTGCTTCATGGACATCGGTAATGGCTGTCAGACCAACAGCAAAGCGCTGTTTGGTTTGCTCCAATTGCCGCTCAATGGCACGCTTCTCGGCGCCTTTGAACTCGTAATTGTCCTTGGCGGCCAACACGTCAAAGTAAGCGGTTGTTACCCGGGTGATCAGCGTTTGCAGGGCTGAGGCATAGACGGCGTCGGCCTGTGATGCGGCTTTCTCCGCCAGGCTTAAACCGACCCAGGCAGAATGATTATAGATGACCTGGTTAAGCTTGATTGCACCTGTCAGGCCACTGGTGTCATCAGAGGGATCGTTCCAGGCTTTGTCATAACCGACATTGGCACTGATAGTCGGCAGCAGAGGTGCACGACTTTCTTCAATTTTTTCATACAACTGGTCTCTTTTGGCCTTGGCCTGGAGCACCACTGGATCATTGGTTAATGCCTGCTGATATATCTGAAGTAAATCGTCGGCTTGAACGGCCGGGGCAGAAACTGCGAGCGTTAACGCCGCGCATAAAGTGCGGATCTTGAATTTCATTGGCTGTCCTTATAGACAAACACCCTGTGACGGGCGGTTTCAACTTCGTTAGACTGTTAATGCCTTTGATAAAGGCGGTTTGCGCTTCCCGACGCTTCCCGATACAGCAAAACTTAATGGTTTTGATACTAAAAAATCAACCGTTTTCAAGTCAATTCGGAAGTGTAACAGATTTTATTGGTAAATGGTGCCGGGTGGTTTGAAATTGCACCTTTTATAGCTAAAGCGGAGTGAAAATGGCAGTAGAAAAATTCACCAAAGAGGATGTTCAGGTGCTGGGGCAGCGCACGTTATACCGGGGATTTTTCCGGATGGAGGAATACCGTTTCCGTCATCGGCTGTTTGCCGGGGGCTGGAGCGATGAAGTGACTCGCGAGGTATTTGAGCGCGGTCACGCTGTAGTGGTTTTGCCCTATGATCCGCGAGAAGACAAAGTGGTGCTGATAGAACAGGTGCGGTTTCCTGCGCTGGAAACCAGAGAATCTCCTTGGTTGCTGGAGTTGGTGGCGGGTATGATTGCCCCCGGCGAAGTGGCCGAGGAGGTCGCCAAACGGGAACTTTTGGAAGAAACCGGACTCAACTCCAGTGCAATTTCGGCCGTAAGCAGTTATCTTTCCAGCCCCGGAGGTTGTAGTGAGCGTTTCTACTTCTATTGGGCTGAGGTGGACTCATCCAACGCAAACGGGCTGCACGGCTTGGCCGAAGAGCATGAAGATATTCGGTTGCATGTGCTTTCCCGCACTGATGCTTATGCCAAGGTGCTCAGTGGCGAAATCGACAATGCTTCGACTGTACTCGGGCTGCAATGGTTGCAGCTCAATTATCAAAATTTACTGCAGGCCAATGAACAAGAGAGACAGTGACAAGAAATACCAGCCGGATGTCAGCCGCTTTTTAGCCTTGTGTGGTCGCAACTACGGCCATATTCAGCGCTGGTTACCGGATGAGGGGGAAGTGGGCGAAAGCTGGCAGGTAGAAGGGGATTTCGGTTGTCTGGATGTCGAGCTGCTGGAAAATACCCGCTATACCCAGCTGGTGAGTATTTCCCGTCATGTGGGGAAGGGCGGATTAGTGCCTGTCCCCAAAGTTACCGTGCGGATTTATCATGATGCTAAATTAGCAGAAGTGTTAAGCAGCCGACAGATTTACCAATTGCGGCCAGTGTATGATTATCCGAACTTACGCATGTATCACCGCGATGAAAAGTACCAGGTAAACGCCTTCCTGGAGGAGTTATTGAAAATAGACTGTCAGGCGCGCCTCGTTTGTCAGTCCTGAGATTGGGTAATCAAAGTGCTGAAAGAGGCAATCACATACGGTATTCCTGAGGACAAGAGCGTTCGTTTGGTGCAGATCACAGATCCTCACCTGTTTGCCGAACCTGAAGGACAGCTTCTTGGCGTCAATACCGCCAACAGTCTCAACGCCGTTATCAATACTATCCAGGCCGTCAAGTATCCCGCCGACATGCTGCTGGCCAGTGGTGACATCAGTCAGGATTATTCCGGTGAGTCATACCGTAACTTTGTTGAAGCGATCAAGCCGTTAAACCTTCCCTGCCACTATATTCCAGGTAATCACGACGACCCCAGGATCATGTATTTGCATATGCAGGGCGAGCGTGTCTATGGTCACAGGCGGGTGTTGGCCGGGAATTGGCAGATTATCCTGCTGGACTCTACAGTGCGGGGAAAACCCGGTGGTCATATGGCCGAAAGCGAAATTGAGATCATCCGTAGTGCCATCGCCGCCGAACCTGACAGGCATGTGCTGTTGGTGATGCACCATAACCCTGTGTTGGTGGACTGCACCTGGTTGGATCAACATTGCATGGACAACGGTGCCCAGTTCCTCAAAGAAATGGGGCGTTACCCTCAGATAAAGGGCATGCTCTGGGGTCATGTTCATCAGCAACTGGATACTGAATATCAGGGGGAAAGTCACAAGCTTTCCTTGATGGCGACACCATCGACCTGTATTCAATTCAAACCCTTGTCGTCCTATTTTGCGCTGGATGCACTACAGCCAGGCTACCGTTTACTGGAGCTCAAGCCAGATGGTAGCATGCTCACCAATGTTTATCGGATCCCGGGCGAACGCTTCGCACCGGATGCTGAGGCCAGCGGCTACTGAGTTTGTTTTGGAGCAGTGGCCCCTTGTGAGGAACTATGCTGCTCTATATTCACGGTTTCAACAGTTCTCCCTTGTCTGACAAGGCTGTGCTTACCCGTACCTATATTGAACAACACTTTCCCGGTGTGCGACTGGAACAGCCACAACTACCCACTTCGCCCAAGGTGGCGATGGAACTACTGATTCAGTTGACCGAAGCCGCCAAGGCCAGCGGCGAGCCACTGGCGTTTATCGGATCATCCCTCGGCGGTTATTTTGCCTCTTGGTTGGCAGAGCGTTATGGCGGCAAGGCGGTACTGATTAACCCGGCGGTGCGCCCCTTTGAGCTCTTTGGTGATTATTTGGGGGCACAGTACAACCCCTATACCGATGAACACTATCAATTATTGCCGGAGCATCAGCTACAGCTGATTGAATTTGATACGCCGGTCATTCTCAATCCGGATCGTTTTTTTGTATTATTACAGACTGCCGATGAGGTACTGGATTATCGCCAGGCCCTGGGCAAATATCACTGCTGTGAGATGCTGCTGGAAAGCGGTGGAAACCATAGTTTTGTGGGTTACGGCGACAAGCTGGGCTCAGTCTGCCGTTTTTTACACTTATCTTGACAATCAGATCCTCGCGGCCCACCATGGCCTGAACATAAAAGACAGTGTGCGCTATGACCAATCAATACACCTCCGATGCCATTGAAGTACTGAACGGACTGGATCCGGTAAAACGCCGTCCCGGCATGTATACCGATACCACTCGACCCAACCATATGGGTCAGGAAGTCATAGATAACAGTGTCGATGAGGCCTTGGCCGGGTTTGCAACTCGAATCGATGTGGTGTTGCACACAGACAACTCCCTTGAAGTCACAGACGATGGCCGTGGTATGCCGGTGGATATTCACCCTGAGGAGGGGATCCCCGGGGTCGAGCTGATCCTGACCAAATTGCACGCCGGTGGTAAGTTTTCCAACAAAAACTATCAATTTTCCGGTGGTTTGCACGGGGTGGGGATCTCTGTGGTCAACGCTCTTTCTCGAAGAGTCGAGATCACTGTGCGCCGCGATGCCAAAGTCTATGAAATGGCCTTCGAGCATGGCGATAAGGTCGAGAGCCTCAGGGAAACCGGTACCTGCGGGCGCCGCAATACCGGCACCCGGGTGCAATTCTGGCCTGAGCCCAGCTATTTTGATTCGCCCAACTTTTCGGTCACCAAGCTGACTTACCTGTTGCGGGCCAAGGCGGTGCTCTGCCCCGGGCTCAGAATTCGTTTCACCAACAAACAAAACGCTGAGGTCCATGAGTGGTTTTATGAAGAGGGTCTGACCGACTATCTGAAAGACTCCCTTAAAGAGGCACCGGCTCTGCCACAGGAGCCTTTTGTTGGTAGTATCAAAACCAATTTGGAAGCCGCCGATTGGGCCATTACCTGGCTGCCCGAGGGCGGAGACAGTATCAGCGAAAGCTATGTTAACCTGATCCCAACGCCGCTTGGTGGTACCCATGTGAACGGTTTCCGTCAGGGACTGCTCGAGTCGATGCGTGAATTCTGTGAGTTTCGCAACCTGATCCCAAGAGGAATTAAGCTTAGCCCGGAAGATATCTGGGACAAGGCCAGTTTTATTCTGTCGGTGAAGATGCAAGATCCGCAATTTGCCGGTCAGACCAAGGAGAAACTCTCCAGCCGCCAGTGCTCTGCATTTGTGTCGGGTGTGGTGCGTGATGCCTTCAGCCTCTGGCTCAACAGCAACACAGATCAGGCCGAACTGCTGGCCGAAATGTGCATCAATAACGCCCAGAAGCGTCTCAGGGCGGCGAAGAAAGTTGCCCGCAAGAAGGTCACTTCCGGCCCTGCTCTTCCCGGTAAACTGACCGACTGTACCGGCCAGGACCCGGCGCGTTCCGAGTTGTTTTTGGTGGAAGGGGACTCGGCCGGTGGCAGTGCCAAACAGGCCAGAGACAGAGAATTTCAGGCGATCATGCCGCTGCGGGGTAAGATCCTCAACACCTGGGAAGTGGAAGCGAGCCAGGTGCTGGCCTCTCAGGAAGTGCACGATATCTCAGTGGCCATAGGCTGCGATCCCGACAGCGACGATATTTCCGAACTCAGATACGGCAAGATCTGTATTCTCGCCGATGCCGACTCAGACGGTTTGCACATAGCGACCTTGCTGTGCGCGCTGTTTCTGAAGCACTATCGCACCTTGGTTGAAAAGGGGCATGTGTATATCGCCATGCCGCCACTGTTCCGTATCGATATAGGTAAAGAAGTGTTTTACGCTTTGGATGAGCCTGAAAAGCAAGGCATTCTTGACCGGATTGCCGCAGACAACAAGAAAGGTAAAGTGCAGGTCACCCGCTTTAAAGGTCTGGGTGAGATGAACCCACTGCAACTGAGGGAAACGACCATGGATCCCAACACCCGTAGATTGGTGCAGCTGACGATAGACGATGTCGACGAGACGGTGGCATTGATGGACATGTTGCTGGCCAAAAAGCGTTCGGGTGATCGCAAGTCGTGGCTGGAAACCAAGGGAGACCTTGCTCAGCTGTAATCGCCCTTGATGTGCCAATAACTATAAAATTTAAAGGCAAGGATATGATGAACCTGAATAACAGAATCGGTATCGCGGCCGGTGGAGGCTTGCTCCTGTTGGGAGCTGTGTTGCTGAGCGCAGCGGCCCATGCATCTCAGTCGATGATCATTACCGTGACTAAAGGCTTTGGTGTTTCTCTTTATGCTACAGATGTTGGTGATGCCAAACAGATGGCAGTAGGAGATGAAGGCACTCTGTTTGTCGGTTCTCACAAGAGCGGTACGATTCACGCTTTGGTCGACAGTAACCATGATGGCCGGGTCGATAAACGTTATCTGATAGCCAAGGGCTTGGATTACCCGGAAGCCTTGGCTTTTCACAAGGGTGACCTTTATGTTGCCCTGGAAGATAGAGTGGTGGTGTACCAGGATATTGAACCTAGGCTCAGACGTCCTCCGCGCGCTCGGGAAGTCTATGATCAACTGCCGGGCAACGGCAGAAAGAGTGCCAGAGCCATGCGCTTTGGTCCGGATGGCAGGCTCTATATTGCTATCAGCGCCCCTTGTAATGTGTGTGAGCCCAGCGCCCCTTTTGGCAGCATCATTGCCGTGAATGTAGACTCGGGCGGGAGTCAGCAGATAGCACTCGGAATACGTAATGTCATAGGTTTTGACTGGTCGCCACTGGATAACCGCCTTTGGTTTGCCGATATGAGCCGTGATTGGATGGGGGATAATCTGCCTCCTGATGAAATCAACCGGGTTGACGTTGCCGGGGCGCATTATGGTTTCCCTTATGTACATGGCAAAGATGTCCAGGAACCTGCCTATGAAGAACCCAAGAGCCTGAATATCACCAAGCCAGTCTATGAACTGCCGGCCCATGTATCCCCTATGGGGATGCTGTTTTATCGCGGAAACCAGTTTCCCGCTGAATACCATAACCGGATTTTATTGGCAGAGAACGGCTCCTGGAACCGTTCCAGCAAGGTGGGCTATCAGATAGTGGTGCTGGAAACCGATGGCCGCCAGGTGAGCAATCGCCGCACCCTGGTGAGTTTTCTCGATGGTGAGTTTCCGGTGGCCAGACCCCATTCACTGGCGATGGCCCCGGATGGCGCCGTCTATATTTCGGATGATCTGAAGGGAAACATCTACCGCCTGTACTACAAAGACACTGGTGCAGAAGATGCTGAATCTGAGTCGGACTATGCGCCGGCACCTGAACAGGAAAATAAATAATGAGTGATGCGATAGCCTTGAGCCTGGATGGCGTGGAGCAGATGCCGCTCAGGCGCTTCACCGAAGAGGCGTATCTCAACTATTCCATGTATGTGATCATGGATCGGGCCTTGCCGCATATCGGCGATGGCCTTAAGCCGGTGCAACGGCGAATTGTCTACGCCATGAGCGAGCTGGGATTATCGGCGGCGGCCAAATACAAGAAGTCGGCCCGTACCGTGGGTGACGTGCTGGGTAAGTATCACCCGCACGGCGACAGCGCCTGTTATGAAGCTATGGTACTGATGGCGCAGCCCTTTACCTATCGCTATCCCTTGGTGGATGGTCAGGGTAACTGGGGGGCACCGGACGATCCCAAGTCGTTTGCGGCCATGCGTTATACCGAAGCCAGGTTATCCAAGTTTTCCGAGGTGCTGCTCAGCGAACTTGGTCAAGGTACAGTGGACTGGGGCGTCAACTTTGACGGCACCCTGAAAGAGCCCTTGGTACTGCCGGCCAGACTGCCGCATATTTTGCTCAACGGTATTACCGGTATCGCTGTGGGTATGGCGACGGATATCCCACCCCATAACGCCCGCGAGCTGGCCAGCGCCTGTATCGAGCTGCTGGATAATCCTAAGGCTGATCTGCCGCGGCTGATGGAATTGGTGCCCGGGCCCGATTATCCGACAGCGGCCGAAATCATTACCCCGAGCGCCGAAATTGCCAAGGTCTATGAGTCGGGCCGCGGATCAATCAAGGCCCGTGCGGTTTACACAGTGGAAAACGGTGAAGTGGTAATAACGGCTTTGCCGCACCAGGCCAGCTCCAGCAAGATCCTCGAGCAGTTGGCGGCGCAGATGCAGGCCAAGAAGTTGCCCATGGTGACAGACTTGCGCGATGAATCGGACCATGAAAGTCCGGTGCGCTTGGTAATAGTGCCGAGATCCAACCGGGTCGATATCGAACAGATGATGGCGCACCTGTTTGCCACCACAGATCTGGAAAAGAGCTATAGGGTCAACCTCAATGTGCTCGGTCTCGATGGTCGGCCCCAGGTCAAGGGCCTCAAGCAACTCTTGAGTGAGTGGCTGGAGTTTCGAATTCATACAGTGCGCCGCCGTCTGGAATTCCGTCTGGATAAAGTACTGGCCAGGTTGCATATTCTTGAAGCCTTGATGATTGCCTTCCTCAATATCGATGAAGTGATAGAGATCATCCGCTTTCACGATGAACCCAAGGCCGAACTGATGCGCCGCTTTGGGCTGACAGATAAGCAAGCCGAAGCGATTCTGGAGCTCAAGCTGCGCCATTTGGCCAAGCTGGAAGAGATGAAGATCCGTGGTGAGCAGGATGAGCTCGAAGCCGAGCGGGAAAAGCTGCAACTGCTGCTCAGTTCGGAACGCCGCTTGAAGACCTTGATCAAGAAAGAGTTGCAGGCAGATGCGGAAACCTATGGTGATGACCGCCGCTCGCCACTGGTGGTGAGAAGCGAATCCAGAGCCTTGTCGGAGCAGGAGTTGGTGCCAACCGAGCCCGTGACTGTGGTGCTATCTGAAAAGGGTTGGGTACGCTGTGCCAAGGGGCATGATATCGACGCTGCCGGGTTGTCCTACAAGGCAGGTGACAGTTTCCTCTGCGCCGCGGCCGGACGCAGCAACCAGCAATCTGTGTTTATTGACAGCGCCGGGCGTGCCTTCGCCACGGATACCCATACTCTGCCTTCGGCCCGCAGCCAAGGGGAACCTATTACCACCAGATTCAATCTGGCCCCGGGGGAGAGCATGGAGCACGTATTGCTCGGGGATGATGATAACTGCTTCCTGCTGGCGAGTGATGCCGGTTACGGCTTTATCTGCGCCTTTAAGGACATGGTGTCGCGCAACAAGGCGGGTAAGGCTTTGCTGACGCTGCCGACCAATGCCAAGGCTTTGACGCCACGTAAACTGGACAAGTCCAGACCCAGTTCGATTCTGGCCATCACCAATGAAGGGCGGATGCTGATGTTCTCCATGGAGGCACTACCGCAGTTGGCCAAGGGCAAGGGCAATAAGATCATCGGCATCCCATCGGAGCGGGCGAAAAACCGTGAAGAGTTGGTGACTCACCTTTACCTGGTGCCGGAAGGCGCCAATGTCACCCTTTGGGCCGGCAAGCGTAAGCTGACACTAAAGAGCAGCGATCTGGAGCATTATCGTGGTGAGCGTGGCCGTCGCGGTGCCAAGCTGCCTAGAGGGTTGCAAAGAGTCGACAGTGTTGAAGTCAGTGTGGAGGAACCGGCGCTGTAGCCCGACCCAAAAGTAGCCCGGCCCAAAAACCACAAAAGCCGCATCATGATGCGGCTTTTGTTTTTTACCTGATATATCAGGCGACTTCGTAATAATTGGGCTCAAGATCCAGCTGATTTTGGATGATTTGCGTCGCCATCCGTACACACTTACCGCATTGATCACCCACCCCGAGGCGTTTTTTCACCTCGCTGAGGCTAACATCTCCCTGGCTGACTGCCTGCTTTATCTGGGTATCCGTAATTGCATGACACAGACAAACGTACATTTATCGGGCTCCGGTTACTGCTGGTAAGTGGACGTTATTTTTCAATACGCAATTCTAAATGAAAACCGTTATCAATACTAATAACGCTTGGATATATTTTAGGGTAGATCACCCTTTAGTTGGTTATTAGGGAAGGTGCGAACAAGTCTCATGTGTGCTCTGCGTCGGCTGGCGGGCTTGGATGCAAGGCGTGGTTCGCAGCAAATGGCCCTAGTCCTTTGCAAGAACTTCCTTAGGTCTTTAGTCAGCAAATAGCACCGCGCCCGGAGGAATGGGCGCGCTAGAGGAAGGATTAGTAACCTCTGTCGAAGTACACCAGGTTCTCCAGTGATTCAGCATTGAGATAGTGGTGATAGTTGCGGGCGAAGATATCGACCACCTGAGACGGGAAGCTGGGCGCTGAAATATGAGGAGTGATTACCGCATTGGGGCGATCCCAGATGGGATGCAGCGGTGACAGCGGCTCCTGGGCAAACACATCCAGCACGGCTTTAAGCCGGTTTCTGCGGCCGAGTTCGACCACCAGGGCATCGAGATCTAGGGCGTCGCCGCGGCCTATGTTGAACAGTATCGCGCTGTCTTTGAGTAGTGCCAGTCTTTCTTTGCTCAGCAAACCTCGGCTTTCCTGAGTGCTCGGCAGAGTGTTGACAACCACATCGGCCTGGGGCAAAAGCTCATTGAGCTGGGCCGGGCTGATGATGCAATCAAAGCCCGCGACGGCCCTTTGGCTGCGGTTCATGCCCCAGACCTGCATTTTGAAGTGTTTGGCGCTGGCGGCCAGGTGCTCGCCGATGGAACCCGTGCCCAGGATCAGCATCTTCATCCCCTGCAAGGTGGCCAGAGGACCTGGGTGCCAGTATTTCTCCTGCTGCTGGTGATGATACAGCGCATGTTGGCGAACTTCGGCGAGCAGATAACCGAACACATATTCACTCATCAAGGGGCCGAAGATCCCCTTCACATTGGTCAGCAGGTAGTCTTTTCTGGTTTTAGCGCCAAGCAGTTTATCGACACCGGCGAAGGTTGATTGCAACCAGCTGAGATTCTTGCCGTGACTCAGCAGCGGTTGGGCCAGAGCCGGCTCGGCCAGCCAGATATCGGCACTGGCGATATTGGCCGGGTCATCGCCAAGGATAGTGAGGCCAGGAAGTGATTTTTCTGACAACAACTGTCGATATTCAGCATTTTCCCGGGTGAGTAACAGCAGCTTGTATGCCATAGTATCAGTCCTTGTTGTTTTCGTTATTTTTATGGATTTATATTTTAATGGATTCAGTTACGCAACTACTGACCCAGCTGGGCAGTCAGCTCTATCCCTGGCTTAATGAGATAGCTACCGCCATGGTTGCCTGCGTCATTTTGGTGTTCGGTGCCGACTTCAACCGTTTTCTGCGCCGTAAGCTCGGGGCACGCAATTTTGTACTGCGCACGCTGATCTTTATTCTGGTCAACGCCTTTGGTTACGGCATGCTGATAGTGGCTCTTAGCCCCTGGCTCGCCAGGCAGCTGGCGCACCTACCGGCGCTGTGGACTTTACTCTTGGTCAGTGGCACTTTTATTTTTGTCGGCGGCTGGGCCCAGCGCAACAACCAGAGTTGAACAATCTAACCAGAGATCATTCAAACGACTGCTCACTCAAACCAGTGGCGGTAGTCGGTTTGTGACTCATGAGTCAATGCGGCGGCGGCTCTGTCTGGATAGTTGGCAAAAATTCCATCTACCCCCAGCGCCGCTAGTGCCCTGATATCATCGGCATCATCTACGGTATAGACATACACTTTGGCGCCGCGCTGATGAGCATCGGCAACCAGTTCACGGCTGATAAAGCTGATATCCAGATGCAGTGACCAGGCTTTGAGCTCACTGACCACGGCGGCTTGGTTGAGCGCTATCCCCTCGAGCAGTGGCGCTACCGGTATCTCGGGCAACTGCTGTTTTACCTGTTTGAGCCAGAGATGATTGAATGAAGACACCAGTAGTTGCTCTGGCTGGTAGCCGAGTTGCAGTAGCTGCGGGTATTGCTGGATAAAAGGCTCGACGCAACCTATTCCCTTGAGCTCTATGTTGACCGTCATGCGCCCCTCGATAAGCTCAAGTACCTGGCGCAGGGTAGGGATAGGCTCTCCCTCGACCCTCAGCTGTCTTAGATAGCTGCTGCTTTGCTGCGCGAGTAGCCCTTTGCCGTCGCTCTTGGGACTTAAACGGCGGTCATGAAACACCCAGAGCTCACCATCGGCGTGGTGCACGTCCAGTTCAACTGCATCACAACCAAGCTCTAGTGCCAGCGCCATCGCCTTAAGGGTGTTTTCCGGCGCATAACCACTGGCGCCACGGTGTGCGAAAATCAACATCTGCGATTAACCTCTGATAATACCGCTGGTGTCTTTGTTGTGCGTGTTGCTGATATGCACTTCGAGCTGAGGGTAGGCCAGCTCCAACTGATTCTCCTTGAGCTTCTTGCTGATCCGCTTATGCAGATCGTGGCGCAGCGGCCAGCGGGAAGACATATCTTTGGCATAAGCCCTGACTTCATAGTCTTGAGTGTGCTTGCCGAAACCGGCGAACCAGACTTCCGGTTCTGGGGTCTCCAGTGCGTTCTCACACTCTTTCACCGCCTGGTAGAGCGCGGCCTCCACTCTAGCGGGATCTGAATCCCTGGCGACCGAAACATAGATGATCACCCGGGTAATGGGATCCGACAGCGACCAGTTAATTAGCTGCTCTGTGATAAAGGCCTTGTTGGGGATGATAATTTCTTTTCTGTCCCAATCTATGATGGTGGTCGCGCGGATTTTGATCTTGGATACCGTACCTGTAAGGTCGCGAATAGTGACGGTATCGCCGATCCGCACCGGCTTTTCAAACAGTATGATAAGGCCCGAGATAAAGTTGGCGAAGATCTCCTGCAGACCAAAACCAAGACCCAGAGTCAGCGCTGCAATTAACCATTGCAGCTTGGACCACTCCATCCCCAGGGTGGCAAAGCCGATGACAATACCGATAAAGACCACCAGGTAACGGGTCACAGTGGTGATGGCAAAGCCGGTTCCTGGAGTGAGATCCAGTTTTTGCAGTATAGTCAGCTCCAACAGGCCGGGCAGGTTGGTGGCTATCATCATGGAAAAGCCGACCACGATAGCGCCAAATACCAGTGATTTCATGGTGATGGGCAGCGGTTGCTCGACTCCGCCTACCCCGGTAGTCGTTGTAGTCCAAAGAGTAATGCCATCGAGGAAGCTGAATAGGGCGGTATGAGTTTGGGTCCACAGGCCGACCAGGCAGGCGAGAAACGCCAGCAGCAGCAGGGATCTCACCAACCCCAGTGATTGGCTGGACATGGTTTCCAAATCGACAACCGGCTCTTCATAGGTGTCCTGATGATCGTTGTTGCTTGATGAGGTATCACCTTTTTCCCGCTGCGCCAGACGCTCGGCCCGGCGGGCCTTGGCGCGATCGAAGGCGATGCGGCGCCTTTCAATCAACATCCAGCGTTTCAGCAACTGGTACAGCAACAGAAAGCCGAGTCCCAGCAGTAAAGAAAGCTGCAGCTGCAGCAGCATCTGGAAGGCGGTGAAGTAGTAGCCTCTGAATGCCAACACGGCGCTCAGTGGCGGCACCAGCAACAACAGTAGCCACAATAGCTTTTGCAGCAGACGCTTATTCTTGTCGTCCAGATGGCTTTCACGATAGCGACGGGACAGAGTCAGTACGTCCCGATAGAGCATAAACAGCATGATACAGAACAGAATAAAGGCGCCGCGGCCTATGCTGTTGCGCACCAGAGATGAGTCGAGAATTTCGGTAAAGCCCATGACGCCCACCAAGGGCATGGTCATGATAATAAAGCGGCGAAAACGCTGCTGGCCCTGGCGGATCACCTCTTGTGGCCGTTTGAAATGGCCTATAAGCAGGCCTTTGTCCAGTGCCAGCAGATAGATGAAGCGATAGAGCTGGTACAGGCTGCCTATAGCCAGCACGCCCATACCTATGGCTTGAATGGGGTTACTGTCGGACTGCAGCATAATCAAGCCGGCCGCCACTATGGGAAAGGGTTTGAACAAGCTGTAACCGGCGCTGATTAGCAGCGCTTGGATGGTGTAGATGAACTTATCCTGGGTCACCTTGCCGACCGGCGCCTCACATTCGCGCATCATGGTCTTGAATCTGGGGGTGAGAATATCCTGTGCTACCAGACACAACACCGCCAGGATGATCCACCAGGACCAGTATGGACTCAGTTCGGTCAGCCCCTGCTTTATTTCCGGCAGGTCGGTTTGTTGCCAGAGCCAGAGACTGGAGCGCTGCAGATCCGTCAGCCACAGCTTGCTGATGCTGTAGGCGTTGGGCACCCAGAACAGGTGTTCATTGAGGGTGGACTTGAGTCTCTGATAACTGTCGGTGAGCAGCTCATACTTGCTTTTGAGCTTGGCCAGTTCACTGAGGTAGGTGTCATAGCCTTTCAATAACTGATTCAGCAAGGCCTGTTGCGATTCAAGCAATCGCAACTGAGATTCATTGCTATAGGCCTGGGTCGTTAGCAGTTGCTCATTGGCGGCAAATTGCTGCTCAATCTGATAGCGATTGAGTCTGGCATCGGCTATCTGGGTTTGCAGGTGTTCTTGGTTCGGGGGCTTTGGCAGTGACTGCAGGATCTGCAAAAAGCGCTCACCGAAAACCGGGTTCATCTTGACCCAGCTGATCTGCTCTTTGATGTTGTCCAGTTGCTTGCTGTGGGACTGATCCTGCTTCTCCGCCTGCTCCTGCAGGGCTATGGTCTGCGCCGTCTGCTCAGTCAATTGCTGTAACTGCTGACCATACTTTTGGTTGGCCAGACTCAGCTCTGTGGTCAGACTATCGTGAGTACCGGCCTCAGAATTGAGGGTTTCGGCCAGTGTGGCGTTGACCTGCTGCTGCCTGGCATCGGTAATGGCGCGGTTAAGCTGTTCGATAAGCAGCTCTTGTTGCTGCAACTGCTTGCGTACCAGTTGCAGTTGTAACTGATGCAGTTCGCGCTTTTGTTGGCTAACCGCCAGTTCGCTTTCCAGAGTGGTGAGCTGTTGCTCCAGCAATAACAACTGTGCCTGTTGCAGCTCTTTGGCGGCATTGTCACCGGCCACCGCCTGAGTCTTTTGCTGTTGCAGCAGGGCCTGTCTGATTTTAACTATTTCGGCAGGTAATTCGCTGTGGCGCTTGAGCATGGCGCTGTTGGCCTGACTGAGGCTGGTTTCACTCTCTTTCAGTTCGGAAAGGCGCAGATAGGCCATGGAGGCCTGCTGATCCAGATCCTGATGGCGTTCGGGCTTAAGTGGTGCAGCGGCTTCTTGCAGCAGATCATAAAGATGCTGGCGCCGATTCTCGAAATTAAGTTGCAGTTCTTGATAGCTGCGGTTGGTGTCGGCAAGTTGTTGAATGCTTTTTTCCAACTGCGCCAGTTGTTGCTCCTGCGACAGGGTTTCAGTGTTTTGTTGGTTAAGACCCAGACGTTTATCCAACCCCAGTGGCGAGTTGGCCTGGGCAGAGGCGATAAAAAGACAAAACAGCAGAATGCAGGCTCGAACCATAGTTAAATTCAAAGAGTTAAATACAAAGAGTGAATCGACAGCTCATATTAGCTAAGTTAAGCGGGTTTTGATATGTCAGCCAAGGTTCTTTTTCGGGGCTTGTGATTTGTGACTCTGTGATGTTTCAAACAAGGCGGTTGCTACCACAAGAGTACCGCCGATAGCGGTTGTCAGCGTCAGCGACTCATCCAGCAGTAACCAGGCGAGCATAGCGCCATAGAAGGGTTGCAAGCAGGAGACTAAACCGACAGTTTTGGCGCTCAAGTATCTGAGTGCGGAAGTAAACAAGGCATGGGGCGCCGCAGTAAAGACGACTCCCAAAAGCAGCAGCAATCCCCAGGTTTGGTTGTTGATGTCACCGGCATTAAGACTGTGCCAAGGGGCCAACACCAGCACTGCCACCGCGGTTTGATAAAACATTGCTTGCTGGCCGCTGTAGGCGGTGAAGTAGCGTTTGTGCAATAGGTTGCGGGCGGTGAACAAGATGGCGGAAACAATGCCGACCAGGATCCCAAGGGTAACGTCGTTGCCCAATGACGGCTCGGGGATCAGCAGAATCACCCCCAGCAGTACTGCCAAACCGCTGATAAGATCTCTAAGGTGTAAGCGACTGCCGGTAAACCAGGGTTCGACCAGCACTGTCATCACGGGATAGGTGAAAAAGGCTATCATGCCGATGGCGACAGAGGAGAGTTGCATCGCCGCAAAGTAGGTCACCCAATGGAGGCTGACAATCACCCCAAGCAACAGGGCAACAAGGTAATCTTTGCCGCGCAGTAAGCGCAGGCGTTGACGGCTAAGTTTAACCAGCAGCGCCAGAACTATGGCGGCGATAATGCAGCGCAGCAGAGTGATATCGAGGGCGCTTAAGGGGATAAGCCGGGAGAACAGGGCGGTGCCTCCGAACAGGAGTACCGCCAGATGAAGTTCTGTCAGGCCTGTACGTGCTTGCCCCTTGGCAGACAAGTTCAGTCCTCTATTTTGGCAAAAGGTGTACCCATACGGGTTACGGCACCTGGCTCAACACCATCGGCAAATTCATCCAGGGCGTCCTTGGCAAACAGCATGACCACGGTACTGCCCAATTTGAAGCGGCCCATCTCGGCACCTTTCTCCAATGTGATGGCATCCGGCCCCGTGGTGGGGTATTCCCAGGTAAACACGCGCTTGCCTGTCGGCGGCGTGACAGTACCAGCCCAAACGGTTTCTATGCTGGCCACTATGGTTGCGCCGACCAATACCATTGCCAGGGGGCCAATCTCGGTTTCGAATATGGCGACCACTCGCTCGTTACGGGCAAACAGTCCGGGTACATTGCGGGCGGTCAACGGGTTGACTGAGAAGAGTTCGCCGGGCACATAAGTCATTTTTGACAGCGTGCCTTTGATGGGCATATGGATTCTGTGATAGTCCTTGGGAGCCAGGTAGATGGTGGCAAAGTCACCGTCTTCGAACCGTTCGGCGTCTTTGGCCTGATTCCCCAGCAGGGTCAGAGCCGAATAGTGGTGGCCTTTGGCCTGAAAAATACGGCCGTCTTTAATGGGACCACACTGACTCACGGCGCCATCGACCGGGTGCACTATGTATTCTGAGTCCTGATACAGAGGGCGTGCGCCGTCTTTCAGGGCGCGGGTGAAAAAAGCGTTGAAGCTCTTGTAAGCTTCAGGCTCGCTTTGGGCCGCTTCTGACATATCTATCTTGTACTGTTTGATAAACCAGCGAATAGCCCAGGTGGTCAGCTTGCCGGCTTCGGCCGCTGCCAGTTTCCCTACCAGGCGGGACAACAGGTGTTTGGGCAGCATGTACTGCAGTGCAATCTTCACTTTATCCAATTTTTGCTTCCTTCAAATGGGCTTTGCCAGCTTAAATGTCGTCCATGCCGGCGCGGAAGTGGCGGGCGTGACGCTGTTCATCCAGACTGGAGATAATTCTGTGATAATTGTTGAATCTGTCTTCGGCAATTTTGCCTTCCTCTACCGCTTTACGCAATGCACAGCCGGGATCGTCCAGATGTTTGCAGTCGCGGAATTTACAGCCGCCGAGAAAATCCCGGAACTCCACGAAGCACCAGCCGACACGGTCGGCAGGTAAGTGCCAGAGGGCAAATTCGCGAACCCCGGGTGAGTCAATCAGATCGCCACCGCTGGGCAGGTGAAGTAGTTTCGCCGTGGTGGTGGTGTGTTGACCCAGGCCTGAATTTTCCGATATTTCCCCGGTTTGCAACTGCGCCTGCGGTAGCAGGGCATTGATAAGAGATGATTTACCTACCCCGGATTGCCCGGCGAATACACTGGTTTTGCCTTGCAACAGGGTTTTCAGTTGTTCTATCCCTTCAGCGGTTTTACTGCTGACTTTATAGACGGGGTAGCCGATAGCACGGTAGCGGGCCAGGGCGGTTTCCACTTCAACAGCCTGAGTCTCATCCAGCAAGTCGACCTTGTTGAGAATGATCACCGGCGGGATCTCTGTGTCTTCTGCCGCCACCAGGTAGCGGTCAATAATCTGGGTGGTAAAGCTGGGCAGCACAGATGAAACTATGAAAATTTGATCTATATTGGCGGCAATAACTTTAACGCCATCATAGAGATCAGGCCGGGTCAGTGACGAGCTGCGTGGGTGGACGGCTTCAACCACTCCTGCGACGGTAGTTTGTGGGTCGGTCGCCAGACGTACCACCACTTTATCGCCGGTAACCAGGCTGCCTATGGTGCGGCGAAGATTACAACGAACCAGTTGGCCATCATGGGTTTCAATATCGGCATGCTGGCCGAAACGGGAAATAACCGTGGCCTCCAGTTCGGGGCCGAGTGAGCTATCTTGTATTTCAGGGGCAGTCTCAGTAGCGTTTTTCCCACGTTGCAGACGCTTCTGGTGATTGGCTTTCATACGGCGCAGTTGGCCATGGCTCAATGGTTTCTTTTTACTCACAGGCAGCTCTTCGCGGTATAAGGTGATTTTGTGTCTTGGCAAAAAGCAGTATGATACACGGTCTTAAATAAAAAAGCCTGAATTTAGGCGAACTGGAACGGTGGGCTGAGCTATGGTTGCGGATGAAAATAACCTGATTTGGATCGATCTCGAGATGTCCGGGCTGGAGCCTGAAACCGATAGAGTATTGGAAATAGCAACCTTGGTTACAGACAAGGAGCTGAACATTATCGGTGAAGGGCCAGTGATAGCCATTCATCAGAGCGATGAAGTGTTGGCTGCCATGGATGATTGGAATCAACAGCATCACGGCGCTTCCGGGCTAATTGAGCGGGTGAAGGCCTCCAAACACACAGAGGCTGACGCCATAGCCGAGACCATAGCTTTTTTGAGCCAGTACGTGCCTAAAGGTGTGTCTCCCATGTGTGGCAATAGTGTCGGCCAGGACAGACGCTTTCTGAACAAGTATATGCGTGAGCTGGAAGAGTACTTCCATTACCGCAATATCGATGTCAGTACGGTGAAGGAACTGACTAAGCGTTGGCAGCCAGAAATCATGAAGGATTTCAAAAAGCAAAATACTCATCAGGCATTGATGGATATTCAGGAGTCGATCGCCGAACTGAAGTTCTACCGTGAGCGAGTATTTAAAATTTGAGCGATCGGACGATAAATCTGTTTCAGGGGGTTGCAGCAGATGGAAATTTCCATATAATGCGGCCTCACCTTTCCGCTGGTGGTAACCAGTGTGAACGGTTAAAGTAAGTGGAAATGCGACATTAGCTCAGTTGGTAGAGCGGTACCTTGCCAAGGTACAGGTCATCGGTTCGAACCCGATATGTCGCTCCAAATTCCAGACGCCCACT
>NZ_JBKORF010000013.1:0-73054 GCF_047314685.1 Shewanella sp. BJSY2023SW001 | reverse complement strand
CACCAATTATCGCTTAGGTAAGGAGGTGATCCAGCCCCAGGTTCCCCTAGGGCTACCTTGTTACGACTTCACCCCAGTCATGAACCACACCGTGGTAAACGCCCTCCCGAAGGTTAAGCTATCTACTTCTGGTGCAGCCCACTCCCATGGTGTGACGGGCGGTGTGTACAAGGCCCGGGAACGTATTCACCGTGGCATTCTGATCCACGATTACTAGCGATTCCGACTTCATGGAGTCGAGTTGCAGACTCCAATCCGGACTACGACCGGCTTTATGAGATTAGCTCCACCTCGCGGCTTCGCAACCCTCTGTACCGACCATTGTAGCACGTGTGTAGCCCTACTCGTAAGGGCCATGATGACTTGACGTCGTCCCCACCTTCCTCCGGTTTATCACCGGCAGTCTCCCTAAAGTTCCCGGCATTACCCGCTGGCAAGTAAGGATAGGGGTTGCGCTCGTTGCGGGACTTAACCCAACATTTCACAACACGAGCTGACGACAGCCATGCAGCACCTGTCTCAGAGTTCCCGAAGGCACCAATCCATCTCTGGAAAGTTCTCTGGATGTCAAGAGTAGGTAAGGTTCTTCGCGTTGCATCGAATTAAACCACATGCTCCACCGCTTGTGCGGGCCCCCGTCAATTCATTTGAGTTTTAACCTTGCGGCCGTACTCCCCAGGCGGTCTACTTAATGCGTTAGCTTGAGAGCCCAGTGTTCAAGACACCAAACTCCGAGTAGACATCGTTTACGGCGTGGACTACCAGGGTATCTAATCCTGTTTGCTCCCCACGCTTTCGTGCCTGAGCGTCAGTCTTTGTCCAGGGGGCCGCCTTCGCCACCGGTATTCCTCCAGATCTCTACGCATTTCACCGCTACACCTGGAATTCTACCCCCCTCTACAAGACTCTAGTTTGCCAGTTCGAAATGCGGTTCCCAGGTTGAGCCCGGGGCTTTCACATCTCGCTTAACAAACCGCCTGCGCACGCTTTACGCCCAGTAATTCCGATTAACGCTCGCACCCTCCGTATTACCGCGGCTGCTGGCACGGAGTTAGCCGGTGCTTCTTCTGCGAGTAACGTCACAGATGTAAGGTATTAACTTACACCCTTTCCTCCTCGCTGAAAGTGCTTTACAACCCGAAGGCCTTCTTCACACACGCGGCATGGCTGCATCAGGGTTTCCCCCATTGTGCAATATTCCCCACTGCTGCCTCCCGTAGGAGTCTGGGCCGTGTCTCAGTCCCAGTGTGGCTGATCATCCTCTCAGACCAGCTAGGGATCGTTGCCTAGGTGAGCCATTACCTCACCTACTAGCTAATCCCACCTGGGCTTATCCATCAGCGCAAGGCCCGAAGGTCCCCTGCTTTCCCCCGTAGGGCGTATGCGGTATTAGCAGTCGTTTCCAACTGTTATCCCCCACAAATGGGCAAATTCCCAGGCATTACTCACCCGTCCGCCGCTCGTCATCTTCAAAAGCAAGCTTTTGAAATGTTACCGCTCGACTTGCATGTGTTAGGCCTGCCGCCAGCGTTCAATCTGAGCCATGATCAAACTCTTCAATTAAAGTTTTGGTTGATTCCGAAGAATCGACTCAATGAATTCTGTTCGTATGAACACTCTTCATCGAGTTAAATCGTTTTGTCGATTTCTCAATGCCTGTGAGTGTCCACACAGATTTGCTTGTTTATCTTGTTAAAGAGCAATCCCTTAGACGCTGTGGTCATCGGGTCAGGGCTGCGTATTCTACGCTTTCCTGCTGCGGCGTCAAGAGGTATTTACCATCTTTTTCGCCTGTCGTTGAAAGGACTCAAGAGCCTCTTTTCTTCGACCCTGTCACGTCTTTCGCGTTGCCGCTGTGCCGTGTCAGTGGGAGCGCATTATAGGGAGCCTGAACTTTTGTGCAAGGGCTTTTTAAAAGAAAACTGCTGTTTTTGGCTTACTTGCTGAGAATTTGTCCTGACCTGCCACTTTTTAATCTTTATAATGGCGAAAACCATTCATTTAAGGACTTTTTATGGCCAATTCTCTCAGATCTTACCAAGGTACCAAGCCAAAGTTGGCCGAAGGCGTCTATGTTGATGAAGCTGCGGTTCTGGTAGGTGACATCTTTTTGGATCAAGACGCCAGCGTTTGGCCCATGGTGGCTGCCCGGGGTGACGTCAATCATATTCGCATCGGCAAACGCAGCAGTGTTCAGGATGGCACAGTCCTGCATGTTAGCCGTAAGTCTCCGGCCAACCCCGAAGGACACCCGCTGCTCATCGGCGATGATGTCACCATAGGGCACAAAGCCATGCTTCACGGTTGCAAGGTAGGTAATCGAGTATTAGTTGGCATGGGAGCCATTATTTTGGATGGCGTCATCATCGAAGACGATGTGATTTTAGGTGCAGGTTCCTTGGTGCCTCCCGGTAAGGTACTAAAGAGTGGCTTTCTCTATATAGGCAGCCCGGCCAAACAAGCCCGCCCCTTGACCGAGGCCGAACGCCAATTTCTGCCACAATCGGCAGACAACTATGTCCGCCTTAAAGATGAGTACCTGGCCGAGCAAAGTAGTACTGACTAAGAAAGTTATACTGACTCAGGTAACTCTATCTCACCTGAGTCATTGAAGCATTCCTGCTCAATCAGCGCCTCGGCTTCATCCTCGAAGTCGAAGCGCCACTGTTCAAACAGGCTCAGGATCTCTTGCTCTTCGAGAACAACCTTGCCACTTATTTGCTGCATACGTTGTAAGCCAACATAACAAGGAATATTGACCCCTTGCTGCTGGGCCATAAACTTGAGCCTATATGATTCGGCTTGCCACTGACACAAGTCGCTGAAGATGATCCCCTGATTCATGAGGCCTCTCCTTTTAATTCTTGCCGCAGACTCTCGAGTACAGGCTCAACTTTGGGCATGACACCTCGCCATAAATAGAAACTTCTAGCCGCCTGTCCCACCAACATTCCTAACCCATCCAGTGTTTTTGCCGCCCCTTGCTCGGCAGCCCAGCAATTGAACGCGGTTGTTTGTGCCGAATACATCATGTCGTAGCAATAGCTATGATTGGCAACCACGGTTACGGGAATATCCGGCAACTCACCATGTAAACTGGCTGAGGTGGAATTGATAATGAGATCATAACCCTCATAGAGTTCATTTCGCCTCAACGCCTGTAATTGCTGTGGCGCAATAGCCGCCAGCACCTCGGCCTTACTGTATGTTCTATTATAGATATCAATATGGCCGACACCGGCCGCCAACAGAGAAAGCAGACAACCCCTGGCAGCCCCACCAGCGCCGAGCAGCAAGACCTTTTTATCCTTCAGTATCAGGTAACGACTGAGATCGGCCACCAAGCCGTAGCCATCGGTATTGTCACCCCGAATTCTGCCATCATCCAGTTTAATCAGGGTATTCACTGCGGCGGCGGTTTCAGCTTCCTGACTCAACTCATCACAGAGTTGAAAGGCTTGTTCCTTGAAAGGCACAGTGACATTGGCGCCCATCCCCCCGGCAGCAAAAAAAGCCGTGACACTGCCGCTGAAGTCATCGATTGGCGCCAGAATCGCTTGATAGCTTAGGTTTTGCCCAGTCTGAGCGGCAAAAGCTGCATGGATAGCGGGTGATTTACTGTGTTGAATGGGATTGCCAAAGACGGCATAGCTGTCGGTCATCTGTGCTCCAGAGCAATGGAAGATGTATCAGTCTACTCAGCGGCCCAAGGCCAGGCAAGGCTGCCGACCTATGGGGTTTTCAGTGTATACTGGCGCCAAAATCGACAACAAGATTCAACACAAAATGAACTGGCTAAAGAAAATTCTCAATCGTAAACCCGAGGCCGAGCGGGACCCCACTCAGTCCAACGCCTATGATCTGATTGGCGGCGACGAAACGATACGCGCCATAGCCAAGAGCTTTTATCAGCAAATGCAAACGCGGCCGGATACTCAGGAACTTTTGTCCATACATCAGGCTCCGCTGGCACAATCTGAGCAGAAGTTATATGAATTTCTCAGTGGTTGGTTGGGAGGGCCTCAGCTGTATCAAGCCAAATATGGCCACCCGGCGCTTAGAGCCAGACATATGCCGTTTGCCGTTGATGAAAGAATGCGTGATCAGTGGCTGTTATGTATGAGGGCCTCACTGGAGGCCAATCTGAAGGATCCCGAACACAGAAAGGTGATTTTCAATGCTATCGCTCAGTTAGCAGACCATATGCGTAACCAATAAGCCAAAGAAAGACTTATTGGTTACCCTTACTAACTATTCGGTGAGCCAATCCCTGGGATGTAAAAAATCACTGTAGAGCCTTGCTTCGGCAGAGCCGGCTTCGGGTTCATAGGCGTATTGCCAGCGAACCAAGGGCGGCATCGACATGAGTATTGACTCGGTTCGGCCGCCGGTTTGCAGCCCAAATAGAGTTCCTCTGTCATAGACCAGATTGAACTCTACATAGCGACCACGGCGATACAGTTGGAACTCACGTTCACGCTCGCCATATTCGGTATCCTTACGCCGCTCAACAATGGGGGCATAGGCAGATAAGAAGCTATTTCCAACAGCCTTCATGAAAGCAAAGCACTGCTCAAAGCCACCTTCATTGAGGTCATCGAAGAAGAGGCCACCGACACCGCGAGTTTCGTTTCTGTGCGGCAGGAAGAAATACTCATCGCACCATTTTTTGTACTTGGGGTATACCGCTTCGCCGAAAGGCTCGCAAATCGCTTTGGCTTGCTGATGCCATTCGCGTACGTCCTCAAGGAAGGGGTAATAGGGGGTCAGGTCGAAGCCACCACCAAACCACCAGACGGGATCGGCACCTTCTTTGCGGGCAATAAAGAAGCGCACATTGGCATGGGTAGTAGGAATATAGGGATTACGCGGATGGATAACCAGTGAAACCCCCATAGCTTCAAAACTTCGTCCGGCCAACTCAGGCCTGTGTGCCGTTGCCGAGGCAGGCATGGCCGCGCCTTCTACATGGGAGAAGTTCACCCCGGCCTGTTCAAACACGTCACCGCCGTTAAGTACCTTACTGATACCGCCACCGCCCTCGGCCCGTTTCCAGGCATCGGTAGTAAACTCAGCTTTGCCGTCCAGTCGTTCCAGTCCTTCACAAATCTGTTGTTGCAGTTGCATCAAGAATGCTTTTACCTGGTGAGAATCAGGTGCCGTCATGCTCGCTCCTTCTTGCTTGGAATTATTAGCCATTACGCAGGATCTGGCCGCTGCGAATATCTATGATGGTGGAAGGTTGGCGCTGCTGCCCCAACTCTCCTTCGATAAGGGCATCTATCTGCCCGGCAAACGTTGTTTCAATATCATTCACTGTCAGAGCCGGCGACTCACCCGCCAAGTTGGCACTGGTGGATACCAGCGGCTTGCCCAAGGTATCACACAACTCCCGAACAACCGGATGGGCCGACACCCTGACGGCAATAGAATCAAAATGACCACAAAGCAGTTGGCTCATTCCCTGACGCACCGGCATAACAAAGGTAAAAGGTCCGGGCCATTTGGCAAACGCCTGCTGCAGTTGTTCATCACTCAGTTGAGACTCGTCCAGATAGGGTTGCAACTGCCGATAGTCACTGGCAACCATGATAAGCCCCTTGTGCCAGGGACGCTGTTTGATGTCGAGAATTCGGGAAACGGCGGCTTCATTATCGGGATCGCATCCCAAACCATAAACAGCTTCGGTGGGATACGCTATGACCCCTCCATCCAGAAGCAGTTGCTTACTCCTGGCGGCGAGCAAGTGCAGCATTGAGAGTACCTTTTATAGAGACAAAGACGGCTGAGCGCCCTCGGCGACAGCGGAGGTGATTATAGTCACATATTGAGCCGGATCACAGAGTTCGCTTGTACTTACATTCCTTACGGGGACATTCCAGTCTGTCGCCGGCAGCGCCCTTGCGCTCTACCAGAATACCGAAACCGCATTCAGGACAAGCCTCTGCCCGAGGAGGAAAATTCACCAGAAACTTGCACTTGGGGTAGTTGCTGCAGGCATAGAAGCTCTTGCCGAACTTACTGGTTCTATGCTCAAGCACTCCGCTATTACACTGAGGACAAGGCACTTTTTCAGCCTCTTCCTGCTGATCGTGTCGCTCGATATGGGTGCATTGCGGATACTGGGTACAACCAATAAAAATACCAAAGCGCCCCGACTTGACCGCCAACTCGTGACCACACTGGGGACACTCGGAGCCGGGAATAGACTGAGAGTCGATGGATTCGTGCTGCACCAAAGGCCGGGTGTAATCGCACGCTGGATAATTATTACAGCCAATGAAACCACCATGCTTACTGTGGCGCACGGAGAGCTCACTGCCGCACTTGGGACAAAGTTCATATTCTTTTTCGAGCGCGTGCGCCCGAGCATTGAACAACTGCTGGTCTATCTTGGCCATGACACATCTCGCTGTTAAAAGAGTTAGGCGAACATTTTACCAGCGCCACACGGATAAAGGGAGTCGAGTTGATGACCACACTCACTGAAAGACTCAGCCGGCAAGAACAGATAGTGAAATAGCCTTCACTTCAGGAAAAAGTTACATAGGTTGGAAACTGTCGTGGTCTTTTTCAGAAAGGCTTATCGCTCTCTTTTGCGGAATGATAAAAATTGAAGTATTCAGACAATGGGGAAATGAAGATAACTGCAGCCAAAAAGATTGCCCAACTTTCTGAGAATATCCTGAAAGCGAATTGAATTGATACCGGCCAAGACAGGCAATAACGGCACATATATCTTGCAGCTGCTCTTTTTGCTCAAGAATCTCAGCACATCTCGTTTGGTGCCAGAGCGATATAAAACCACTTCACATTAGCCATACTATTCGTGCTGAGATTGTCGAATGTAAACTGCCGTTCAGGAGTGTAATCGACCTTCTTCTGGTTGCTCGAAGATAAGATCTTCCATCTGCTCATAGGCAGACTCATTACCGGGCGCATTAAACAATACCATCAGAATCACCCACTTGAGGTCTTCCAACACCATAGCTGGCTCGTCCAATTCCATCACCCTATCGATAACCATTTCCCGGGTTTGCACATTCAATACCCGAATCTGCTCCAGGAACAATAGGAAACCACGACACTCGACGTCCAGTTTCTCCATTTCATCTTTGGTGTAGATGCGGAAGGAATGTTGAGTATGCCCTCTAAGGTAGGGAGTATCGCTCTCCTGCAGTTCGGCCAACCGCTCAAGCCAGGAAAGCGCCTTGATGATTTCGGACTGATGGAAACCGGCACGGGTGAGTTCTTTGGTCAACTCATCTTCGTCGACCAACATTTCAACTTCACTATGAACATAGTTTTCAAACAGATACATGAGGATATCAAACATGGCTATTTCCTCTTAAGTCTAACGTAACCACCGGGTACTGCGGCAACCCAACCTTGCAACTCAAGTTCAAGCAATTGTTCCAACACCAGATCCAACGTTATTCCACTATGCTCAACCACCACATCCAAAGGTGTGGTCTCATAATCTACACTAGCTAACAGCGTTTTAAATGGCAACTCAGAGTTCTCACTTGGTTTTATATGGTGACTCTTGCGCAAGTCTTCAAGGTGGCAGCTACATAAAGGCGCCAACTCTTCCACTATATCGGCCACCGACTCCACAAGTTTTGCCCCATTACGAATTAAATCGTGGCATCCCTGGTGTTCATCGCCCATAACTGAACCTGGAACTGCAAAAACCTCTCGACCTTGCTCTGATGCCAGGCGAGCACTGATCAGTGAACCACTGCGCCGACGAGCTTCTACCACCAAGGTTCCCATTGCAAGGCCGCTGATTATACGGTTTCGTTTGGGAAAATTCCCGGGAAATACACCGACGGAGGGCCAAAGTTCACTGATAACTGCACCATGTACTTGAATATCATCATAAAGAACCCTATGCCTTCGAGGGTAAATTTCGTCAATTCCGGTACCTAGTACCGCAATGGTTTTGCCGGTTGCCGATAAGGCTCCCCGGTGAGCTGCGCCATCTATACCGGCAGCCATACCACTGCATACGCTGATGTTCAAGGCATCCAGTTCGGCGCCCCACTGCCAGGCAAGCGACAAACCGGCGCGGCTGGCATCTCGGCTGCCGACCATGGCCAGCGCGGGTTGCAGCAGGGTTTCAACCTGTCCTTTGACGAACAAAATCGGAGGAAAGTCAGGAATATGTTTCAAGAGAGGCGGATAAAAAGGATCGTCAGGACAGATTAGATATCTGCCCTCTGCACCCTGCTGCCATTGCAAGGCTTGGTCAACTTTTTCAGGAGCCAACTCCAAGCGTTGGAGCTGTGTCTGGTTTATTGGCAAAGACTGGGGTTCATGTTCCAGCCTCTGTCTCAACTCAGCCACATCCATGTGCAAGAGTAATTGCCTTATCCGGAGGGGTCCCAGTCCAGATACCGCAGCGACAACCAGCCAATCAACCAGACTATTATGCGTCATTCACCTTTCAATAATGTGTCAGGCCTGACCAAAAGATCATCTACCCTGACAGGGCTTTCATTCACCATGATGAGCCCGAGAGCTGTTTTGTCGAATACCTTAAACACCATGACCTGACCGCGATAAAGATCCGGCAGCTTAACGGCATTGTCTGAGCCCATCTTGGCCATCAAGTTATCGTAAGCGGAGCGTTCGGTCGGCGGTACCGGGATACCCTCGCCGTTGATCACCACCTCGGCACCGTCCTTATAGATAGAGAACACATCGCCGGGCTCAACACCTTCACGGTTGCCCCGGTCCAGATAAAACACATCCAGTTTACCCATGGCGCGAATTTTACGTTCAGATGCCAACACCTTGGCGCCCTCTAAATCACTGGCCTTGGGAATAAAGTAGGCTGACAATAAGGAGTCATCCTCTATCGCCAACACTCTGAAACCGGCTTTGGTTTCGCGGAAATTGTTAAGCAGCTTCACCTTGGAAATTTCACCCGATTCCACCACTCGGCCGCTGGCACTGAGGATCACTTCCTGACCCAGCAACTCGCCGCTTTCCTTATTGGTAAATTCGCGCCCGGGCTGATACATCCCAACTTTATCGCCCTGCGGCAGATTGGCCTGGATATAAATAATGTCGTCCATCACATGGTGACGGGAATCGCTTTCCCCCCCCAGCACCATAGGTTGTTCCTTGAACCACTCTGGGTCGACCACCCGGTTCTGCACCAGATAGGGCTGGATCAAAGCCAAATCCACCGCGGGAATGGCGCCACCTTTGGGCTGAGCTCTTCCGGCGGGACTCTTGCGAACATGAGGTTTATTGACCAATCTGGGTTCACCATCAATAAACACCACCGTCAATCGATCGCCGGGATAAATAAGGTGTGGATTGGCTATCTGGGGATTGGCGCCCCAAAGTTTGGGCCAGCGCCAGGGGTCTTTGAGAAACAGTGCCGATATATCCCAAAGGGTATCGCCTTTCTTGACCACATAAGTATCAGGGTGACCGGGTTTTAATGTCAGGGTATCTGCAGCAGCGAAGGTGCAATTAAATGTCAGTAACGCGAGTAAAATTAACCGTTTCATGGGGGCTTCCATGTTGTCTGGCTCATTAGTGAGAGCTTTTGCTGTTATTGATAGCCGCTAAGGATTAAAATTAACGCAATAGCACAAGTCAGTATAACCAACTGGCACGGATTTGACAGACTTGTTAAGAGTTTATCTATGACCCTGTTAAAAGTATTACGATTCCCAGACGAGAGATTACGCACGATTGCCCAGCCAGTGACAGAATTTGATTCTGCCCTGCAGACGCAAATCGATAATATGTTCGAGACCATGTACGAAGAAAAGGGTATTGGTCTGGCCGCAACTCAAGTCGATTTTCATAAGCAACTGATAGTGATGGACTTACAGGATGACGTTGAACGTCCAAAAGTCTTTATCAACCCCCAAATTATCAGTGCCAGCGGCGACTTCTGTAATGAAGAAGGTTGTCTGTCTGTACCCGGCATTTATGCCAAGGTGGACAGAGCCGAATTTATTACCGTGACGGCACTCGACCGAGATGGCAATGAATTTACTATTGAAGCAGACGGTTTATTTGCCATCTGTATTCAGCATGAGATGGATCATCTAAAGGGCAAGCTTTTCGTTGATTATCTGTCACCACTGAAACGTCAGCGGATCAGACAAAAGCTGGAAAAAGCGGCACGTCAGGAAGCGAAAGCCTGAATCAATCCCGAATAATTAGGATCTATTTTGAAACCACTGAAGATCATTTTTGCCGGTACGCCGGACTTTGCAGCGCGCCACCTGCAGGCGCTGCTGAACTCAGAGCATCAAGTCATCGCCGTCTATACCCGAGTGGACAAACCCGCCGGACGAGGCCACAAACTTACCCCCAGCCCGGTCAAGGCGCTGGCGCTGGAACACGATATTCCCGTCTATCAGCCCAAATCACTGCGCAATGAAGAAGCCCAGCAGGAGTTGGCCGCTCTGGGAGCCGATATCATGGTGGTGGTCGCCTATGGCCTGATCCTGCCATTGGCAGTGTTGCAGGCTCCTCGCCTTGGATGCATCAATGTTCACGGCTCTATTCTGCCGCGCTGGCGCGGTGCGGCGCCTATCCAAAGGGCATTGTGGGCCGGGGACAAAGAAACCGGGGTCACCATAATGCAGATGGATGTCGGTTTGGATACCGGCGATATGCTGCTCAAGACCTCGCTGCCGATAGCCGATGACGACACTTCAGCAACCCTGTATGAAAAACTGGCCCAACAGGGACCGGAAGCACTGATCCAAGCTCTGCAAGGTCTGGCCGAAGGCAAGCTAACCGCCGAGCCGCAGGATGAATCACTGGCCAACTACGCCGAAAAACTCAGTAAAGAGGAAGCCCGCATCGACTGGCATAAAGCTGCCCGCAACCTGTGGCAGGAGATCCGCGCCTTTAATCCTTGGCCGGTGAGCTACTTTGAATGCCAGGGACAAAATATCAAAGTCTGGCAGGCCGAAGTGGAAGAATCAGACGAGCAGTTTGCGCCGGGCACTGTGGTGCGCGCCGACAAGCGAGGATTAGCCATTGCCACTGCCGATGGCTTATTAGTGTTGAAAAAGGCGCAACTGCCAGGGAAAAAACCGCTGGATATTGCCGATATTCTCAACGCCAGGGGCGAATGGTTCCAGCCCGGCAAGAATTTGGCTCAAGCATCATGAGGCAGAATCTCAGAGCCCTTGCCGCCAAGGCCATCTTTCAGGTACTGGAACGGGGCGTATCCCTCTCGGTTGCCCTGCCCGAACAACAACAGCAGCTTCACAGCGGCAAAGACAAGGCGCTTTTGGCCGAACTTTGCTATGGCGTAATGCGCACCCTGCCACAACTGGACAAGAGAGTCAGCGACTGCCTCAGTAAACAGTTCAAAGGGAAACAGCGTATCGTCCACCAGCTGCTTCTTGTGGGTTGTTACCAATTGTATTTCACCCGGATACCGGCCCATGCAGCTATTTCGGAAACTGCTGAAGCCTGTCGTCAGCTGAAGTTTGAAAACCTGGTCAAGGTAGTCAACGGCGTTTTACGCAATATCCAGCGAGACAATAGTCCACTGGCCACAGATAACCCTGTGCTGGAACACAATACGCCCAACTGGATCCTCAAGGCGCTCACTGCCGCCTATCCGGAAAACTGGCAACAAGTGGTGCAGCAGAGTCACCAGCGGCCGCCACTGTGGCTGCGCAACAACCGTTTATCCCAAAGCCGTGAGCAATATCTGCAACACTTGGCTGAAGCCGAAATTGCCGCCACTCCAGGTCAGGGGGAAGACAGTATATTGCTCGAGCAAGCCTGCGATGTCACCACTCTGCCCGGCTTTAGCGAAGGCTCAGTGTCTGTGCAGGATGGTGCTGCTCAATGGGCCGCCGCCCTGCTGGCACCTCAAGCGGGCGAAACCATTCTCGATGCCTGCGCCGCTCCGGGAGGCAAGAGTTGCCATCTGCTGGAGCTGTGTCCGGACATAGAACTGGTGGCGGTCGACAACGACAACAAACGGCTGCAGAGAGTTGCCGAGAACCTGCAAAGGTTGCAACTGAATGCCCAGTTGGTGCACGGCGATGCCGCAAATATTGCTTCATGGTGGCAGGGTAGCAAGTTTGATCGCATATTACTGGATGCTCCCTGCTCGGCTACCGGCGTTATTCGGCGCCATCCGGATATCATGTGGCTGCGTAAGCCGCAGGATATTGAGGAGTTGGCCAAGGTGCAGCAACAGATATTGGATCATTGCTGGCAGTGGTTAAAGCCAGGAGGTGTACTGTTATACGCCACCTGCTCTATCCTGCCACAGGAAAACCGCGATCAAGTTGCCGCCTTCCTGGAGCGTACGCCGGATGCCCGGCTGGAAGCTATCACTCAGGCAGACCAGCCAGATGCGATAGGCTGGCAAATCTTGCCCGGACAGGACAATATGGACGGGTTTTATTACGCGCGAATCGTTAAGTCGAAACTTCAGGGATAAGACGAGGCCATGAAAATAATCATCTTGGGCGCAGGTCAGGTCGGTGGCACCCTTGCGGAAAACCTGGTGGGTGAAAACAACGATATCACCATAGTCGACAGTGACAGAAACCGCCTTAGGGCACTGCAAGACAAATATGACTTGCGGGTGGTTGTCGGTCACGGAGCCCATCCCGGCGTCTTGAAAGAAGCCGGCGCCGAAGATGCCGATATGCTGATCGCTGTAACAAACAGCGACGAATGCAACATGGCCGCCTGTCAAATTGCATATACCCTGTTTGGCACACCAACCAAGATAGCCCGTATTCGCTCAGAGCAGTATTTGGGGATGCAGGATAAACTGTTTATCGACAGTGAAACCAAGAGTAATGAGCCTCGTACCCGGGGGGGGTTCATCATAGATGAGCTGATAGCTCCCGAGCAGTTAGTAACCGCTTACATACAACGCCTGGTAGATTATCCTGGGGCTTTACAGGTTCTGGAGTTCGCCGAAGGCAAACTGAGCCTGGTGGCTGTTCGCGCCTATTATGGTGGCCCCTTGGTGGGCAACGCGCTGGCAACGCTGCGCGAACACATGCCGAATATTGATACCCGGGTGGCGGCTATTTTCCGTCAGGGACGGCCGATTATGCCCAGGGGAACCACCATCATAGAAGCCGATGATGAAGTGTTCTTTGTCGCTGACAGTCGCCATGTACGGGCAGTGATGAGTGAGATGCAGAAGCTGGATAACAGCTACCGCAATATCATGATCGCCGGTGGCGGTAACATAGGTTTGGGACTGGCCAAGAAACTGCAGCGTAATCACTCGGTCAAGCTGATAGAACACCGTCAGGACAGAGCCGAAGCACTGTCAGAAAAGCTGGAAAATACCACGGTATTCTGCGGCGATGCTTCCGATCAGGAACTCTTGATGGAAGAGCATATAGATCAAACCGATGTGTTTATCGCCGTCACCAACGACGACGAGGCCAATATCATGTCAGCGCTATTGGCCAAGCGCATGGGCGCCAAGAAAGTGATGGTGCTTATTCAGCGTGAAGCTTATGTCGATATCGTTCAGGAAGCCAATATCGATATCGCCATTTCGCCGCAGCAAGCCACTATCTCGGCCTTGCTGACCCATATCCGTCAAGGGGATATCTGTAACGTATACTCACTGCGTCGCGGTGCCGCCGAAGCGATTGAAGCCATAGCCCACGGTGACTCCAGCACCAGTAAAGTCGTAGGTAAACAGATAGGCGAAATCAAACTGCCGCCTGGCACTACCATAGGTGCCATAGTCCGCGATGATGAAGTCTTAATGGCCCACGATAAAACAGTTATCGAACAGGGAGACCATGTCATTCTCTTTCTGGTGAACAAGAAGTTTATCGGTGAAGTGGAAAAACTATTCCAGCCGAGCGCGTTTTTCTTCTAAGGCTCTGGCCATGCTGAATTTTCGCCCACTGCTATTCATCCTAGGCCTGTTTTTATCCATGCTGACGGCCTTTATGTTTATTCCACTCTTCTTCGCTCTGTTTTACGGTGAAGAAACAGTGGCAGCCTTCATGGCATCGGCACTGGTCACAGGCACAATCTCCAGCCTTTGTATGCATAGGGGCCAGGGACAAAAACTCAATCTGAATATCCGCGACATGTTCCTGCTGACCAGTCTCACCTGGTTTATCGTCAGCCTATTCGCCGCCATGCCTTTTACCCTGTATCACGGTATTGGCTATACCGATGCCTTCTTTGAAACCATGTCGGGGATCACCACGACAGGATCCACAGTATTATCCGGCCTGGATAGCATGGATCACAGCATTCTCGTCTGGCGTTCGCTGTTGCAGTGGCTCGGTGGCATAGGCTTTATCGTGATGGCGGTGGCCATTCTGCCGTTTCTCAACGTGGGGGGAATGCGGCTATTTAGAACTGAATCCTCAGATTGGTCCGAGAAGGCCATCCCTCGCACCCAGAGCTTGGCCAAATACCTGTTTCTGGTTTATCTGGGACTGACAGTATGCTGCGGTTTGGCTTATCACCTGGCAGGGATGAACTGGTTTCAGGCGCTGAATCATGCCATGACCACACTCTCCACTGGAGGCTACTCGACTTCGGACAGTTCCATGGCAGCCTTTCCCGAAGCAGCGCACTGGGTCGGGGTGGTATTCATGGCTGCCGGCGGCCTGCCGCTGCTGATGTTTGTCCAAAGCCTGCAGCAACGTAGTATCAAGGTGTGGAATGATGCCCAAGTAAAAGGCTTTATTCTTTTTCTGCTGCTGGTGTCTTTCTCTCTGGCCTATTGGCTCTACAGCTCGCGGGAAATAGCTTTTATTGATGCCCTGCGGCTCTCGAGTTTTAACGTGGTTTCCGTGGTCACAACCACAGGCTATGGTCTGACTGACTACGGCAGTTGGGGGGCACTGGCAAATATCGCCTTTCTATTCCTGATGTTTGTCGGCAGCTGCTCAGGTTCAACCTCCGGCGGTATCAAGATATTCCGCTTCCAGATAGCCGGCGCCATCATGCGTGAACAATTGAAGCAGCAGTTTCATCCCAACGGTATTTTCCGCGAGCGCTACAACAACCGACCTATCAACGAAGAAATTGTGCGCTCCCTGGTGACCTTTGCGCTGCTGTTTATGCTGGTTATCGTGATGCTGACACTGGTGTTGGTGCTTTGTGGTCTGGATCCTATCACCAGCCTTTCCGGCGCAGTCACGGCAGTGACCAATGTCGGCCCAGGACTCGGCCCGGTTATTGGCCCTGCAGGCAACTTTTCCAGCTTGCCGGACTTGGCCAAATGGGCGCTGTCGATAGGCATGTTACTGGGCCGCTTGGAGATCCTTACCGTTGCCGTATTGTTCCACCCCAGTTTCTGGAAGTACTGACAACCCCTCTATAGGTGAATATTATTCAACTGTAGATAATCGGCTTGTAAGACATACATACGTTTGACATCCGAGTATTGGCCGTTGATAAAGATCTCCTGTACCAAATGGCCTTCCTCTTTAAAACCGCACTTTTGATAGAGCTGCAACGCCTTGTCATTCTCCAGTGCCACATGCAGATAAACCTTGTATAGGTTAAGTATGGTAAAGGCGTAATTGAGCGCCTTGTTGACCATAGGTCTGGCATAACCTCGCCCCTGAAACTCCGGCGCTATAATGATCTGAAACTCGGCGTTACGATGAATGTCATTGATCTCCACCAACTCAACCAGGCCTATAGTCTGCTGCTGAGCATTTTCTGCGATAAAGCGTCGCTCCGTCTTGTCATGGATATGCTTGTTGTAGAGCTCTTCAAGCTCATCAAACGACTCATAGGGCTCTTCAAACCAATAAGCCATAATAATGCGATTGTTATTTAACTGATGAATAAATCTCAGGTCTGTTCTTTCCAGCGCCCGCAGGCGAATCTCACCGTCATTCATGACACCTCCTAAAAGTCATACAATAAAGCCGCCCATATTAAGTGGGCAACAGGCAAACAAAGCTTGCCTTGCAGTCTTTTCAACACATACAAAAAAGCGCAGTACCATGACTGCGCTTGGAAAACATCGGCTCTATCAGGATGCCAAATCACTCAAATACTCGGCATAGCGCTTTACATCTTCCCAGTCCGTGTAGTCGATAACCGTCTTGGGATCGGTTGGGCCGCCGGTCATCTTCATGATCAACCGGATCATAAAGCTATCCAGCCAGCCCCAAGAGGGGTAGTCCACCTTACCGGCGATAATCTTCACATCCTTGGGTTTCCAATCCGACAGAGCAATAAACTTCTGCAGATACTTGTTGTTTTCCGGTATTCGTTTCTCCGGTTTGCGGGCCACCACATTAACAGAGAAAAAGCTGAGCCCTTTTTCTGTCAACACCTGTTGGTGTTTGCTGCAAAAAGCGAACACACTCTTGTCGTAGGTGCCATAAAGCACACAAGCACCGAGTACCACGGCATCATATTTTTGCCAGTCGATGTTTTCCGCCTCGGCCGCAGCCAAATCCATGCTGTCACACTCATGACCCAACTGCTGTAGTCTTTCAGCTATACAGCGACTGATCTTGGCAGTGTGGCCACCACGGGAGAAGTAGAGCACAAGAATGGATTTCATAAGTTCGCCTATTGAGTGTCTGTAACTTAAATTGTGTGGCTTGTCGCCCAGATAGAACAAGTTGAGAGATCACATAATCGGCTTCAACTCTTAAGAATATTGCCGCAAATCGCGCTGAATCGGTAGTTTTCAGGCTAGAATTGCGATCCAGATAAAAGACTGATGATTGTACTCATCCCCCTATTCAATTAGAATAACCTAATCAAAAGGCGAAGAGGTTCCAAGCTGATGCAAAAAGATATTGATATCGCAGCCATGCTTTCCAATGCGGAAAATGCTGCCAAATGGCTCAAGGCCATCGCCAACCCTTATCGCCTGATGATCCTCTGCCTACTGTTGGATCAGGAGCTGAGCGTTACTCAATTGAATGAAACGGTTCCGCTGAGCCAATCTGCGCTGTCACAACATCTGGCAGTACTGCGCGCCGAAGATCTGGTGGCAACCCGCAAGAGTTCGCAGGTTGTTTACTACTCGCTCAAGAATCAACAGGTCACCGAGGTCATTTCTATTCTGCACCGTAAGTACTGCGCTTAGGGAAGGTGCGAACAAGTCCCATGTGTGCTCTGCGTCGGCTTACGGGCCTGGATGCAAGGCATGGTTCGCAGCAAATGGCCCTAGTCCTTTGCAAGAAGCACAACACAGCAGGCAGGCCTGTAAGCCACGCCCTTAGGTCTTAAAGCTCGGCAAACTCGGCAGCAAACGCTTTCACCCGCTGCCAATCGGTAAATTCATAAGTACCGCTGATATCAGTTGGCCCCTTGGTTATCCACATGATCAGCCGAATCATGCTACGGTCAAATAAGCCGTAGTTAGGATAGGCTATCTTGCCGGCAAACACGCCTTGCAACTGTGGCTGCCACAGGGATAACTGCAAAAACTTCTGCATATAAGGGTTGGTTTCCGGGGTATTCTTTTCCGGCTTACGAGCGACTACATTGACGGTAAAGAAGGCATTCTTCTTGGCATTCAGCAGCGCATGGTGGTGGTTGACGAAACGGTACAACTCCGGCCTATGCTTACCATAACGTATGCTGGCACCCACAAGGATTTTATCGAAAGTCTGCAAAGGCTCAGCTTCCGCCTCAGCCAACGATACCATAGAAACTGTCTCACCCACTTTGCTCAATTCATCGGCCATCATCTGGCATATCGCCTTGGTCTGGCCATCAACGGTCGAATAAATAATCAGAGTTTTGCTCATCAGTTCTTCCAGAAAGTCGGGGTAAACAACACCAATAAGGTAAAAATTTCCAAGCGCCCAAACAACATGGCAACCACAAGCACATACTTGGCGCCATCACCTATGCTGGCGTAATTGCTGGCAACTTCACCTAGGCCAGGCCCCAGGTTGTTAAGGCAAGCTGCGGTGGCGCTGAAGGCCGTTATCGCATCCATTCCCATGGCCATCAGGATCAGCATACAGATGACAAATACCAGCGCATAGGCGGAGAAGAACCCCCAAACAGCATCTATTACCCTATCCGGCAACGCCTTGGAACCGATACGAATGGAGAACATGGCCCTGGGATGAATTAGACGCTTAAGCTCGCGCGAGCCCTGCAACAGCAGTAACACCACGCGGATAACCTTGATACCGCCGGCTGTAGAACCACCGCTGCCGCCGATAAAGCTGGAAAACATCAACAGAATAGGCAGAAACAGCGGCCAAACATGGAAGCTCTCGGTGCCAAAACCGGCTGTGGTGGAAATGGATACCGCCTGAAACAGCGCATGATCCAGAGTTTGCTCCGGTGAATCATAGATACCCGAGTGATACAAGGTGGCGAAACAGATGGCAGTCAGCAGTAACTGAATAGCGATAAGCGCCTTGAATTCAGCATCACGAAAATAAACCTTGAAGTTGATCCCCCGGCGGGAAAACGCTGCGAAGTGCAGGCTGAAGTTCACTGCCGCAATCAGTAAAAATACCACGCAAATCAAATTGATGGTCGGGCTTTGAAAATAGCCCATGCTGGCATCATGGGTGGAGAACCCACCAATAGCGATAGTAGAAAATGAGTGACTGATGGCATCGAAGGCACTCATACCGGCGAGCCAATAGGCGCCGGCACAGGCCAAGGTCAACATCAGATAGATATACCAGAGCGTCTTGGCGGTTTCGGCAATCCTGGGGGTCATCTTGGAGTCTTTGACGGGCCCGGGGATCTCAGCCCGGTAAAGCTGCATCCCCCCTATCCCCAACACCGGCAGAATAGCTACCGCCAACACAATGATCCCCATACCACCGAGCCATTGCAGGAGGTGACGATAAAAGAGTATCGCCTTTGGCAGGTTATCCAGGCCGACTATCACAGTGGCTCCTGTGGTAGTCAGCGCCGAAAAAGACTCAAAAATACTGTCGGCTAACGACAAGTCCGGCTGTTTCGATAGTAAAAAGGGCAAGGTACCTATGGCACCAAGTACGGTCCAGAACAGCACCACGATCAAAAAACCCTCTCGGGTCTTGAGTTCTGCCTTATGGTGGCGATTGGGATACCAGAGCCAGAAACCGATAAATAGACTGATAAAGAAGGCTTTGATAAAGGCTGTACCACCGCCGTCTTCATAGATAAGGGCCACCAATGCCGGGGGCAGCATAGTGATGGAGAAAAGCCCTATCAGTAACCCGGTAATACGGGTAATCGTTCGGTAATGCATGCCGCTTTTCAATCAGTCCATTAGCCAATAAAAACTCAGCATTGTCGCACAAGTTATCAGAGTGTTCACTGTGAAAAATCTATCTTTAGTTGTCCTTGGCTCATGGGAGCCAACTCTTTATTGATACTCTCGGTAACAGATAGGGGCACGGCCAGTGTCAGGCGAATATTGTCAGTAAACTCCCGCTCTTCTATCAACACATCGAGCCTCTGCAACAGATGTTCGACATCGGGCAGTTGGTCGTAACGGCAAACCAAACTGCCTTTTTCCCTGAGCATTTTGGTCTTGGTCGCCAGCCGAGGCATCATCTGCTTGAGCCCGCTACTGTAGGCACGAACCAGCCCACCCACACCCAACTTGGTGCCGCCATAGTAACGCACGACAACGGCGCCAATCTCACCTATGCCAGCACCCTGCAAGACCGCCAACATAGGGCGACCGGCACTACCACCCGGCTCGCCGTCATCACTCGACCCCATGGCCGACAGCCCCTTGGGTGCACCACAAATAAATGCCTGGCAATAATGACTGGCACCGGGATAACGCTGCTTTATCTGTTGTAGTTGCTGTTTAAACTCTTCTGGCGAATGGCAGGGAAATACCAAAGAGATAAAGCGGCTATGCTTTATCTCCTCTTCATATTCCAGCTCTTCTGCCGCAATGGGATAACTTTCAATCAATGAGACCTGACTCTCGAGTCATATTTTCGTTACTATGGGCGTGGATTATGACATTGTCTTCAATACGGATCCCACCAAACGGGCGTAAACTGGCTACCAGATCCCAATCCACCAACGCCTTGCGGCCATCTTGCCTGAGTGGCGCCAACAGGCTATCGATGAAGTAAAGTCCTGGTTCTATGGTTACTACATGCCCGGGCGCCATAGTCCTGGTGCAGCGCAGAAACGGATGCTCCTCAGGAGGGGCCACATGGGTGCCGCGTTCGTCATTGAAGAAACCACCGACATCATGCACCTGCAATCCCAACATATGCCCCAGCCCGTGAGGGAAAAAAGCCCGGGTAATACCCTGCTCCAGCAGCATCTCTTTCGAGCCTCTGGCCAGGCCGACTTCAAGTAACAGAGTCGCCAGCTGTTGATGAGCCAGCAGATGCAGCTCAGTATAACGTTTGCCGGGTCGCAAGTGTTCAATCAGTTGAAGCTGCAGTTGATTCATCGCCTGGATAAGATCGTGGAATCGATTTTTTTCAAAAGCATAGGTACGGCTGATATCGGCAGCATAGCCGTGGAAAGAGGCTCCGGCATCGATCAGAAAAGACAACCTCTGCTGTGGGCTTTCATGCTCCAACGCAGTGTAATGCAAAATAGCGGCGTTTTGGTTGAGGGCTATAATATTGCCATAGGGAATCTGATTCTCCCCTTGTGCTATGGCACTCAAGTATTGCTGCTGGATTTCAAACTCACTGGCACCACTGTAGAAGGCGTTCTTGGCCGCGCGATGGCCCTTGACCGCAATACGATTGGCCTGACGCATACATTCCAACTCGTAATCTGTCTTACAGGCACGATAAAAGTGCAGGTAGCTCATTACAGCTTCAGGGTTACAGTTATTAAACCCAAGCACAGAAGCCACTTCCAGGTGTTCACCTATATAGGCCCAGTGACCTTCGGCCACAGGCAGGAGCTCTGCCACCTTATCGGCCTTGGTCAAAATACGGATATCAAAGCTGTCACACCAGAAGCTTTGCGGCAGATCTATCACCTTGTGCCAGAAGTCTTCGGGACGGTAAAAGATCAGCACAGGCTTGTCGCGACCATTGACCAGCAGCCAACAATGAGGCGTTTCCAGTAAAGGCACCCAGGCCTTGAAATGGGGGTTCACCTTGAAGGGGTAATCGATATCGTCCAGAAACTGCCTGTGGGGTTGACCCGAATGAATTGCCAAACCAGACAGTCCCTCACGAGCACAAATCTCGGCAACCCTTTGATTAAGAGTGTTTATATGTGATTGATAATGCTGAGCCAGTTGCATAATAAGCCGTTCCTGTTATCTGAAATCAAGGTTCCCCTTGCCATTGGACGCTGTTCACAGTTACAACAAAAGCCAATGTGCAGTGTATCACAAAGCTGAAATTTGCAGCTAACCGACAAGCAATTAAACGATCGTTTAAATTGGGTGTTGTATTTTTCCTTTTTTCGAAGCACACTGAGCAACAACTGGTCAAATGATGGCCTGAGCTGCCCTACTCCTAAGCAATAAGGATGCAAGCAATGATCTACCAAAATTCGATGATTCAAGTTGAGTTACTCGAGAATAATATCGCCCGCCTTTGCTTCAATGCCGAAGGATCGGTAAACAAATTCGACCGCGCCACCCTGACCTCTCTGGATGAGGCGCTGGACGCCATCAAAGCAGAATCCAGCGTTAAGGCACTGCTGCTGACATCGGCCAAAGCTGCCTTTATTGTCGGCGCCGACATTACTGAGTTCCTTGGGTTGTTCGCTCAGGAAGATGAAGTACTCTTGTCATGGTTGCAGCAAGCCAATGCGGTATTCAACAAGCTGGAAGACATGCCTTTCCCAACCGCTTCTGCCATCAATGGTTTTGCCTTGGGCGGTGGTTGCGAAACCATATTGGCCACAGACTTCCGCATTGCCGACATCAATGCCCGAATCGGCCTGCCGGAAACCAAGCTGGGGATCATCCCTGGATTCGGTGGCACAGTGCGCCTGCCAAGAGTGATAGGTGCAGATAATGCATTGGAGTGGATCACCACAGGCAAAGACCAACGCCCGGAAGCCGCTCTCAAAGTCGGCGCAGTAGATGCCGTCGTGGCTCCAGAGCAACTCCAGGCCGCAGCACTACAGATGCTACAGGACGCGCTGGCGGGCAAACTCGACTGGCAGAGTCGCCGTCAACGTAAACAATCGCCACTGACACTGCCCAAGCTGGAAGCCATGATGTCGTTCACCACAGCCAAGGGTATGGTGTTCTCTGTTGCCGGCAAGCATTATCCGGCGCCAATGGCGGCGGTTAACGTAGTGGAAAAGGCAGCCGGTCTGGGGCGTGAAGAGGCTTTATTGGTAGAACATCAAGCCTTTATTCAACTGGCCAAAACAGATGTGGCCAAGGCGCTGATCGGCATCTTCCTCAATGACCAACTGGTCAAAGGCAAAGCCAAGAAGGCCGCCAAACAAGCCAAAAATATAGAACAAGCCGCGGTATTGGGCGCAGGCATTATGGGCGGCGGTATCGCCTACCAAAGCGCCAGCAAGGGTACGCCGATTGTTATGAAAGACATAGCGCAGAAGGCGCTGGATCTCGGCCTTAACGAAGCGGCCAAGCTACTGACGGCACAGGTAGAGCGTGGTCGCTCCACCCCGGCCAAGATGGCCAAAGTACTCAACAACATCACCCCATCACTCGACTACAGCGCCGTCAAAGACGCCAACATAGTGGTCGAAGCGGTAGTAGAACATCCCAAGGTTAAGGCGACTGTGCTGGCCGAAGTCGAGCAGCAGCTAGCTGCCGATGCCATCATAGCGTCCAACACCTCAACCATCTCTATTAACCTGCTTGCCAAGAGTCTGAAAGACCCTTCCCGCTTCTGCGGCATGCATTTCTTCAACCCTGTGCACAAGATGCCACTGGTGGAAGTGATCCGTGGCGAACACAGCTCGGAAGAAACCATCTCCTCTGTAGTGGCCTATGCCAGCAAGATGGGCAAGACGCCGATTGTGGTCAACGACTGCCCCGGCTTCTTTGTTAACCGGGTACTCTTCCCCTATTTCGCCGGCTTTAATGGCCTACTGGCCGATGGTGCAGACTTTATCGCCGTCGACAAGGTGATGGAGAAACAGTTTGGTTGGCCTATGGGCCCGGCTTATCTGCTGGATGTAGTCGGTTTGGATACCGGCCATCACGCCCAGGCTGTCATGGCCGAAGGCTTCCCGGACCGTATGGGCAAAACAGGCAAAGATGCCATAGATATCATGTTTAACCATGAGCGCCTGGGGCAGAAAAACGGTAAAGGTTTCTATCAGTATTCTGTGGATAAGCGTGGTAAGCCGAAGAAAGACAAGGATCCTGTCAGCTACGAATTACTGCAGGCCGAATTCGGTGAACTCAAGGAGTTCAGCAGCGATGAAATCATCGCCCGCACCATGATCCCCATGATTATTGAAACCGTACGCTGCCTGGAAGAAGGCATAGTAGCCACCCCGGCTGAAGCCGACATGGGTCTGGTATATGGTCTTGGCTTCCCACCATTCAGAGGCGGTGTGTTCCGCTATCTGGATACCATGGGCGTTGCCAACTTTGTCGCCCTGGCTGACAAATACGCCCACCTGGGGGGACTCTACCAAGTGACCGATGGCATGCGTGAACTGGCAGCCAACAACGGTTCTTACTATCAGGCCTAATTTGCGGAAAGGATTTTAACCATGAAACAAGCAGTTATCGTAGATTGCATTCGTACACCCATGGGCCGTTCCAAGGCTGGTGTATTTAGAAATGTTCGTGCAGAGACACTCTCTGCCGAGTTGATGAAAGCCCTGCTGGTACGTAATCCCCAGTTGGATCCCGGCACCATAGAAGACGTTATCTGGGGCTGTGTGCAGCAGACTCTGGAGCAAGGTTTTAATATCGCCCGTAATGCCTCTCTGCTCGCGGGTATCCCCAAGCAAGTTGGTGCGGTTACTGTAAACCGTCTATGTGGCTCCTCCATGGAAGCCATTCACCAGGCAGCCAGGGCCATTATGACAGGCATGGGAGACACCTTCATCATTGGTGGTGTTGAACATATGGGTCATGTTCCCATGAGTCATGGGGTCGACTTCCACCCTGGCTTGGCAACCCGGGTTGCCAAGGCTGCCGGCATGATGGGACTGACGGCGGAAATGCTCGGTCGCATGCACGGTATTAGCCGTGAAATGCAGGATGAGTTTGCCGTGCGCTCGCACAAACGTGCGCATGCAGCCACAGTTGAAGGCCGTTTTGCCAGAGAGATCCAGGCTATCGAAGGCCATGATGCCAGTGGTGCCTTGATCAAAATCGATTATGACGAAGTGATCCGCCCTGAAACCAGTATGGAATCACTGGCAGGCCTGCGCCCCGTGTTTGACCCGGCCAACGGCACTGTTACCGCTGGTACCTCTTCGGCCCTGTCCGATGGCGCATCGGCCATGCTAGTGATGGAAGAAGAAAAAGCCAAGGCGCTGGGACTGCCTATCCGAGCTCGCATCAAGTCGATGGCAGTTGCCGGCTGTGACCCATCAATCATGGGCTATGGCCCGGTTCCAGCTACACAAAAAGCACTGACTCGCGCAGGTCTTAGCATAGCGGATATCGATCTGGTTGAGCTGAATGAAGCCTTTGCCGCGCAGTCTCTGCCTTGCGTGAAAGATCTAGGTCTTATGGAGCTGGTCGATGAGAAGGTTAACCTCAACGGTGGTGCCATCGCTTTGGGTCACCCTCTGGGTTGCTCGGGTGCCCGTATCTCCACCACATTGATCAATCTGATGGAGAGTAAAGACGCGACTTTGGGTCTGGCAACCATGTGTATTGGTCTCGGCCAAGGTATTGCCACTGTATTTGAGCGTGTCTGAGTAAATATCACCAACACAGAGAGCATCATAGAGAAGCTGCCCTTCTTAATGAAAAACCGCTTATTCCTTAAGCGGTTTTTTTATGTAAAGCTGTTTGTCCCCATCACAGAGATAATCCTTTAATTAACCTGATGTCCACAAAGACAAGGTCAGCTCGCTGACAATAAAGCGCTTTGATTAAATGTGAAGCTAGAACCAAGTACTGAATAACAAGTAGAGCCATGTTCCACGTGGAACAATGCGATAGAGCACAAAAAATAGCTATCAACTTGGTTTGACCGCTGCCTTGGAGTAATATTAGCCACTTCTGTTGTTCTCGTTGTAAGAGGTTATATGAGTCAGGTCTTTGCCAGTGCCCAACATCAACTGGATGCTTTAGGTTTGAGGTGTCCGGAACCTGTCATGATGGTTCGTAAAAAAGTCCGTCATATGGCCGAGGGCGAAACTCTGCTCATTATCGCCGATGATCCAGCTACCACAAGAGATATTCCCAGCTTTTGCCAGTTTATGGACCACACCTTGGTAGCCAGTCAAACGGATGACTTGCCTTATCAATATTTAATTAAAAAAGGTCTCTAACCTAACCCTCTCACCAGGAAGGAACCTATGATTACCCTGCTCGCTATCGCCCATAAAAAGCAAAGAAACGCGCGGATGGATTTGTTGCCCCAGGCCGAAGTCAGTTTGGCTCAAGGTGTAGAGGGCGATGTTTTTGGTAAACCAGGAAAGCGTCAGGTAACGCTGTTATCTCAACAACAGTGGCAACAAGCCTGTACTCAATTACAGACAGAGCTACCCTGGACGTGCCGCAGAGCCAACTTGCTGCTGGATGGTCTGGAGTTTGCACCTGAGTTGGTGGGTAAATACCTGAGGATTGGTGAACAACTGGTGCTTGAACTTACCGGAGAAACTGACCCCTGCGGCAAAATGGAGCGAGCATACCCAGGGTTGGAAGCAGCATTAACGCCTGGTTGGCGTGGTGGCTGTACTGCCAAAGTGATAAATCCGGGAAAAATCAAGCCTCTGGACCCGGTTCAGTTACTCGATAGCTGGCCAAATCGCAACTTAGACTTATAAAAAATGGAAAACTAATTGATACAGTATTGAGGTTTTACTGTTAACAAATTTGTGAGATAACAGACAGTCGGTAACCGATAACTAAAATAAGGCCGCTGTCATGTTGAGACCTAAACTAACCCCTCTGTACACAGCTGTTTCATTGCTCTTTTCAGCTTCGGCATTCAGTGACGATCACGCAACCAAGTGGGACGTCAATGCCCCACAGAATGCTCCCCTAGAACAAGCCAAAATTCAGGTCTCTGAAGGTACCTGGATGAACCTAAGCCTGAGCCCGGATGGCAAATACCTGGTGTTTGATCTGCTGGGTGACATCTACAGAATTCCCGCACAGGGCGGCGAAGCCGAACCTTTAGCACAAGGCATAGCCTGGCAGATGCAGCCCGTCTACAGCCCAGATGGCAAATACATTGCCTTTACATCGGATCAAGATGGCGGCGACAACATCTGGGTAATGAATGCTGACGGCAGTAATCCGCGTCCGGTAACCAATGAAACATTCCGCCTGCTCAACAGCCCGGCCTGGAGCCCTGATTCCCAATATCTGGTGGCGCGAAAGCACTTCACAGCCAGTCGCAGTCTAGGAGCCGGGGAAGTCTGGCTTTATCATATTGCCGGTGGCGAAGGAGTTAAACTCACCGAGCGGCCAAATGATCAGAAAGACTTGGGTGAACCCGCCTATTCCCCGGACGGCCGATATATCTACTTCAGCCAAGATGCCACCCCAGGCAAGACCTTTCACTACTCCAAAGACTCGGTCAAAGGCATATACAAGATAAAACGCTACGATACTCAAACCGGGGATATCGAAGTGCTTGTCGAGGGCACTGGTGGCGCCATCAGACCTACTCCGAGCCCGGATGGCAAACAGTTGGCCTACATCAAACGCGACGGTTTTCAGTCAACCTTATACCTGTTGGATCTGGCTTCCGGTAAAGAGCAAAAGCTCTATGGCGACCTTGACAGAGACATGCAGGAAACCTGGGCGATACATGGTGTTTATCCCACTATGGCCTGGAGTCCAGATAGTGCAGAGATCTATTTCTGGGCAAAAGGCAAAATCCACAGACTCGAATTGGCATCCAAACAAACGGCAGAGATCCCATTCAATGTCACCACAGAGCTTGCTGTGCAACCGGCGGTGCGCTTTAAGCAGGACATAGATCAGCAGCAACTGGATGTCAAAATGCTGCGCATGGCTCAGGTATCGCCAGATGGAACCAAAGTCATCTATGAAGCTCTGGGAAAAATCTGGATAAAGCAGCTGCCGGACGGCAAACCGAAGCGCCTGACCCGTTTGGATGACCGGGTGGATGAGTTATTCCCTCAATGGTCCCGTGACGGTAAGCGAGTGGTGTTTACCACATGGAATGATCAGCAACAAGGCAGCGTTAGAACCATCAGTGCCCGAGGAGGAAAAACCACAACACTGACCCAAGAGCCGGGGAAATATATTGAGCCCACCTTCTCTCCCGATGGCAAGCAAGTTGTGTTTCGTAAAATTGCCGGTGGCTATATTACTCCAAAAACCTGGAGTCAGGATCCCGGGCTCTACCTGGTTGACAGCAATGGTAAAGGACTAAAGAAACTCTCAGCTCAGGGCTTCCAACCACAGTTTGGTGCCGACAATGACAGAGTCTACTTTATCGAGAGTGGTGAAACGCCGCAACTAGCCTCAATAGCGCTTAGTGGTTTCGATAAGCGGGTACACTACACCAGCAAACACGCCACAGAATTCAGGGTATCTCCCGATGGTAAGCAACTCGCATTTGCCGAACGTTTCCGGGTTTGGGTCACCCCCTTCGCCAAGCATGGTGAAACCGTTGATATCGGGCCTAAGGCGACTAATTTGCCGGTAACACAGCTCAGTACCCGTGCCGGTGAGAGTATCAGTTGGGGCGCCAACAGCGATCAGCTCTATTGGACCCTTGGCCCAGAACTCTATCAAGTGAACCTGGATAACGACTATCGAGAGAAGAATGCCAAGGACAAGGTCCAAGTTACTGAGATTGGTTTTCAGACAGAGATGGATGTTCCACGTGGAACAATCGCTTTCGTCGGCGGAAAGATCATCACAATGGAGGATGATAGGGTCATAGATAAAGGTGTGGTGTTGGTGAAAGATAACCATATCCAAGCCGTGGGTGAAGCCGGCATGGCTATTCCGGATGATGCTATGCTAGTGGATATCTCAGGTAAGACACTGATGCCGGGTCTGTTTGATGCCCATGCCCATGGCGCTCAAGGTGAAAGCGAAATCATCCCCCAGCAGAACTGGCAGTTATATGCCGGCTTGGCCTTGGGGGTTACCAGCATCCATGATCCCTCCAATGACACTACCGAAATTTTTGCTGCCAGCGAGCAACAAAAAGCCGGAAAGATTGTTGGCCCGCGGATATTCTCTACCGGCACCATACTCTATGGAGCCAACTTACCAGGCTACACCAGTCACATAGACTCATTGGATGATGCCAAATTCCACCTCGAACGACTTAAAAAAGTCGGCGCTTTCAGCGTCAAGAGCTATAACCAACCCAGGCGCAATCAGCGTCAACAAGTCATAGCCGCGGCCAGAGAATTGGAGATGATGGTGGTTCCTGAGGGAGGAAGCCTGCTGCAGCATAATCTCACCATGATTGCCGATGGCCACACCACAGTGGAACATTCCCTGCCGGCCGCAGCAATCTACGACGATATTAAGCAATTCTGGAGCCAAACCCAAGTAGGTTACACCCCCACTCTGGTGGTGGCCTATGGCGGCATTTCGGGTGAAAACTATTGGTACGATAAGACAGATGTCTGGGCTCATCCACGATTGTCAAAATATGTTCCTGCCGATCTGTTGCGGGCTCGCTCCATGAGAAGGCCTACCGCACCGGATGAACATTACAACCACTTCAATGTGGCCAGAGTCGCCAATGAGGTGAATCAATTGGGGATCCATCCCAACATTGGTGCCCATGGTCAGCGTGAAGGCTTGGCTGCTCATTGGGAGATGTGGATGTTTGCCCAGGGCGGTATGAGCAATATAGAAGTGCTGAAGACGGCAACGCTTTATCCCGCCAAGACCTTCGCTATGGACCATCAGCTTGGTTCAATTAAGCCGGGCAAATTAGCCGACCTTATTGTTATCGACGGTAACCCACTAGAGGACATTAGGGTCACAGACAGAGTCACTCATACCATGGTCAATGGCAAACTCTATGATGCCGAAACCATGAATCAACTCAATGGTGATAAGAAGCAGCGCCAGCCCTTCTTCTTTGAAGAGATTTAAAAAAGATTAAACCCGACGTGAATACGGAAGGGTGTTCCACGTGGAACATCCTTTTATTTTATAAGTAGTAGCAGTACCAAAGCTAACAGTAGATAGCTAACAAAGGCCGGCAACAGGAAACGGATGAGTGTAGGCATGATGGCTTGTTTGCCAAAGCTGAGTCGCAGTAAAGTATCACCCACCCGAACGGCCCACAAGTTCACCAGCGCCAGAGTTGGCAATGTAAATAGCGCTCCAATAAACACACTTACGCCATCACTAAGCGCCAATAATCGACCAAAAACAAATGCGATAAACATCCAGAATAGCATGCACAATGGTAGATAGATTATCGTCGCAAAGGGCCCGGGCCCTGGACCCGAACTGAACAGCGCCAACAAAAAACGGCGACGCCGGGAAAACTTAATCATGGGGATAACAACAGCAATCCAACAAATGATCGTTGACCATGCCAACAGCCTGCATAAAGGCATAGCAAATCGTCGGGCCACAGAAGTTAAACCCCAGTTTTTTCAGCGCCTTGGACATCGCCTCCGACTCGGGTGTTTGAGCCGGAACCTGAGTCAGGGTTTCAAAGCGATTCACTTTGGGTACCCCGCCGACAAAACCCCAAAGAAATTCTGAAAAATCATTACCTTGTTCCACAAATGCCAGATATGCCTTGGCGTTTCGAACTATGGAATTCACCTTGGCTCTGTTGCGCACTATCCCTGGGTCTTGCAGCAATTCATCTATTTTGGCTTGATCGAACCCGGCAATGACTTGGGGATCAAACCCGGCAAAGGCGCGTTCATAGTTAGCCTGCTTTTTGAGTATGGTCAGCCAAGACAGTCCCGCCTGCTGACCATCGAGACAGAGCTTGGCAAACAGTTCTTTGGCATCGTAAACCGGCCTTCCCCACACCTTGTCGTGATATTCCTGATAGAGAGGATCATCAGTCACCCAGCCACAACGAACTATATCCATTACTCAAAATCCCTTAAATCGCTAAATCCGATAAAAAATAACCTACATAAGCCTATATCGACAAGGTATAATCGAAACCATTTTCTATTAATAGCTGACAGCAGTAGATATGACGACGAAACACGACGTGAAGACATTCCAGGGTTTTATCTTGACCCTGCAAGAATACTGGGCGCAGCAAGGTTGCGCCATAGTTCAACCCCTGGACATGGAGGTCGGTGCCGGCACCTTCCATCCACAAACCTTTTTGCGTTCATTGGGCCCTGAGCCGATGAGCAGCGCGTATGTCCAACCATCGCGCCGCCCTACCGACGGCCGCTATGGTGAAAACCCCAACCGTCTTCAGCACTACTATCAGTTTCAGGTCGTATTGAAACCTTCACCGGATAATATTCAGGAGCTATACCTCGGCTCACTGCAAGCCCTGGGTGTAGACCCAAGTATCCATGATATCCGTTTCGTTGAAGACAACTGGGAATCACCTACCCTGGGGGCCTGGGGCCTGGGCTGGGAAGTTTGGCTCAACGGTATGGAAGTCAGCCAGTTCACCTATTTCCAACAGGTTGGTGGCCTAGAGTGTAGCCCGGTAACCGGCGAAATCACCTATGGTCTAGAGCGTCTTGCCATGTATATTCAAGGCGTAGACAGCGTCTATGATCTGGTGTGGACCGACGGCCCAATGGGAAGGATCACCTATGGTGACGTGTTCCACCAAAACGAAGTGGAGCAGTCAACCTACAACTTTGAACATGCCGATGTCGACTTCCTGTTCGGTCTGTTCGATCAGTGCGAGAAAACCTGCCAGCACCTGCTTTCACTGGAAAAACCTCTGCCTCTGCCCGCTTATGAGCAAGTTATGAAGGCTTCACACGCCTTCAACCTACTCGATGCCCGTCACGCCATCTCTGTGACCGAGCGTCAGCGCTATATCCTGCGGGTGCGCACCATGGCCAAGGCGGTAGCCGAAGCTTATTACCAGGCGCGTGAAGCCCTGGGCTTCCCAATGTGCAAGTGAGGTAGAACTAATGAATTTTGACAACTTACTCATAGAGATAGGTACAGAAGAGCTGCCACCAAAAGCCCTACGCACTCTGGCAGAATCTTTTGTAAACAACTTCTGCGAAGAACTGGACAAGGCCGAACTCAGCTATAGCAAGGCACACTGGTATGCCGCTCCGCGCCGCTTGGCGCTCTACATAGAGCAACTGGCTCTGGCACAACAGGATAAAGTGGTTGAGAAAAGAGGCCCAGCGGTCAGCTCGGCCTTTGATGCCGAAGGCAAGCCAACCAAGGCCGCCGAAGGCTGGGCCCGCGGCAATGGTATCAGCGTTGCCGAAGCCGAGCGTCTGGTGACAGACAAGGGTGAATGGCTGCTGCACCGAGCCAAGGTTGAAGGTGTGACCACTGAAAGCCTGATCCCGTCCATGGCTCAACACGCTCTGGACAAGCTGCCGATCCCCAAGCCTATGCGCTGGGGCAGCAACAAGACTCAATTTATCCGCCCCGTGCACACAGTTACTATACTACTGGGCGACAAGCTGGTAGCCGGTGAGCTGCTGGGTATCAATTCAGCGCGTACCATTCGAGGTCACCGCTTTATGGGTGAAGCCAGCTTCGAGCTGGATCATGCCGACAACTATCTCAGCAGCTTGAAAGAGCGCGGTAAGGTGATTGCCGACTATCAGGCCAGAATAGATATCATCAAGACAGACGCAGAAAAAGCCGCTGCCAAGTTGGGTGGCCGTGCCGATATCGCCGATGAACTGCTTGAAGAAGTCGCCTCCTTGGTTGAATGGCCTGTGGTACTGACAGCGGCTTTCGAAGAGAAGTTTTTGCAGGTGCCCGCTGAAGCCCTGGTCTACACAATGAAAGGCGATCAGAAATACTTCCCGGTATTTGATGGCAACAATAAACTGATGCCCAACTTCATCTTTGTGACCAATATTGAGTCCAAAGATCCGGCGCAAATCATTGCCGGAAATGAGAAAGTTGTCCGCCCTCGCCTGGCCGATGCCGAATTCTTCTTTAACACAGATAAAAAGCAATCACTCGAGTCCCGCATTGCCAGCCTGGAAACCGTGGTATTCCAGAAGCAATTGGGCACCCTTAAAGACAGAGTGGAGCGTATCTCCTGTGTGGCCGAAGCCATTGCGGCCAAAATCGATGCCAACCAAGCCGATGCCAAGCGTGCCGGTCTGTTGTCCAAGGCCGATTTGATGACCAATATGGTCATGGAATTTACCGACACTCAAGGCACCATGGGCATGCATTACGCGCGCCTCGAAGGCGAAACCGAAGCGGTTGCCCAGGCATTGGAAGAACAGTACAAGCCCAAGTTCTCCGGTGATACTGTGCCAACAGCGCCGGTATCCTGCGCTGTTGCACTGGCAGAGAAGCTGGATACCCTGAGCGGAATATTCGGTATCGGCCAGGCTCCTAAAGGCGCTGCCGACCCCTTTGCCCTGCGCCGCGCGGCCATAGGTGTACTGAGGATCATTGTTGAGAACAAACTGCCACTGGATCTGGTCGAGCTGATTGCCTACGCCATCAAGGCCCACGGCAGCAACCTCAGCAATCAGAACTGCGCCGAAGAGGTGCTGGAATTCCTGATGGGCCGTTTCCGCGCCTGGTATCAAGATAAAGGCATCAGTACCGATGTGATTCTGGCGGTTCTGGCCCGTCGGCCGACTCGTCCGGCCGACTTTGACAGCCGTATCCAGGCCGTCAGCCATTTCCGCAGCCTGGAGCAGGCAGCCTCTCTGGCCGCTGCCAACAAGCGGGTTTCCAACATTCTTGCCAAGGTTGAAGGTGAATTGCCAAGCGAAGTCGATATGACTCTGCTGCAGGAAGATGCCGAGAAAGCCCTGAATCAAGTTCTGAGCTCACTTCAGCCACAACTTGACCCCTTATTTGCCAAAGGGGAGTATCAACAGGGATTGACCCTGCTGTCGACGCTGAAAGAGCCGGTAGATACCTTCTTTGAAGATGTGATGGTAATGGCCGACGATGAGGCGCTGCGCCGCAATCGTCTGGCACTGCTGAATCAACTGCGAAATCAGTTCCTGCGGGTGGCCGACATATCACTGTTGCAGTGATGGCTGTTGCTGTAATGGCAAACCGATAAAAAAACGCGCCGAAAAGCGCGTTTTTTCATTTTATTTCAAGCAGTTGCTGGTGCCATTGTTCAAACATTCCCCGGCTGATATTGGCTTCTTTCAACAAGGCGTCCAGCAATTCCGGAGGCAACTTATCCTCTTCCACCAGCATAGAACATTCACTGAGCAGATTGGCTTGCCAAATCAGCTGGCTTAAACGATTTTCCGGCTTGGCACCGACATTGGCCAAAGGTTGCAATACAGTCTCAAATGCCTTGGGCAACTGCCAACAACTCACCAGCAGGCTACTCAATGACAGGGAGCGCGCCGTCATCACCTGACGGAACAGCCAGGACTTGGGCTGCTCACCAGGCTCGGCTTGAATAAAGGCATCGAGCAGTAGTTTGAAGATGGCTATCTTGCCAACATCGTGCAGCAGCCCCACCATAAAAGCAGTATCAGGTTCTTCGGTTTCCAATTCTCCGGCCAGGAAAGCCACCTGCAGTGAATGGCGCCACAAATGGGCCCCAAAGCGGCGAAAGTAGATGGGTTTGATATCTATCATCTCTTTCATCATGCAGGTGGTCACTATCCGTCTCAACCTGTTGCTGCCCAGTTGAACCAAAGCCTGCTGAAGACTGGTTATCTGCCGCTCGCTGCGGCGAAAAGCCGCCGAGTTACAGATGCGGATCACCTCGGCACTCAACACGGGATCTTGTTGAATAAGCGCGACTATATCCTGATTATCAAATTCAGGATCGCTGAGTTTACTGTCCAGCTCCAGCATTCGGCCAGGGATCTGCAATACAGAATCGGCAATCTGCTGCGGTGAGGCCAGAGCCAGCTCAATGTCGCTCATGACCCGCTTTTCGAGTTTATTGGCTACGTCACCGCTATTTTGACTGCTGACGGAGAACAGTAAACTGTAAAATAGCGCCGTAGCATCAACGGCGGTCACCAACTCATCGCTCTCGGTGGCTGTCTCCCGGGAGCGGCTCAAGGTTTTCCGCTCATGCTGGATATTGGGCGGGGCTTCGTTGAAGCTTTTCGGTCGCTCTACTTCAACCTTTTCCCTGAGATTAAACAGTTTCCTGAAGAGTCTTATCAATTGATTTCCTGCGCAATTATTCCACCCAAGATGGTTCAGTATAATCGCTATTTAACAAAGTAAACGCGGCGAACATCCAATAAAAAAGGAAGGCCAGAAGCCTTCCTTTTAAAGATAATAAGCAGTTTGATTAAATGTCGAGGTTAGCCACGTTGAGGGCGTTGGCCTCAATAAAGTCGCGTCTTGGCTCAACCTGATCGCCCATCAGAGTGGTAAACAGCTGATCAGCGGCAATCGCATCTTCAATGGTAACCTGCAACATGCGACGGCTCTCTGGATCCATGGTGGTTTCCCATAGCTGCTCAGGGTTCATTTCACCCAGTCCTTTATAGCGCTGGATATAGAGACCGCGCTTGGACTCGGCTATCAGCCAGTCAAGAGCTTCAACAAAACTGCTGACCTCTTTGACCCTCTCACCGCGTTTAACATAGCCACCGTCTTCAATCAGATCACAGATCTGCTCACCCAGCTTGGCAATGCGCTCATAATCGCTGGAATGGAAGAAGTCATAACCAAACAGATAATGGGTATCTATGCCGTGTTTGCGCACAATGAGCTGCGGCAGATACACCTTACGCTCAGGATCCAGCACAGTTTCCATCTTGTAGATCACGCCGCCGTTCTCTTCATCTTCAAGATCCTGCAGCAGCCCGTTGCACCAAGTGGTCATAGCGGCTTCGTCGGCCAACATTTCGGCTGTCACCCGTGGACGATACAGCATGCGGTTGGTCACATTGGTTGGATAACGTTTTTCCAAGCGCTCAATGATGGCTTCCACTTCACGATATTGGTAAACCAGACGCTCCAGGCCTTCACCAGACATAGCCGGTGCATCCTTGGATGGATAGATGCTGCCGCCATCCAAAGCCTGAGTGGTCAAGTATTCAGTCAATGCCGGTTCATCTTTCAGATATTGCTCCTGCTTGCCTTTTTTCACTTTGAACAAAGGAGGTTGAGCAATATAAACAAAGCCACGTTCGATCAGCTCTGGCATCTGACGGAAAAAGAAGGTCAACAGCAGCGTACGAATGTGCGAGCCGTCGACGTCAGCATCCGTCATGATGATGATGTAGTGGTAACGGGTCTTGTCCGGATCATATTCATCACGGCCGATACCACAGCCAAGGGCGGTGATAAGAGTGGCCACTTCCTGAGAAGACAGCATCTTGTCGAAGCGAGCCTTCTCTACGTTAAGAATTTTACCCTTGAGTGGCAAAATAGCCTGGTTCTTTCTGTTTCGGCCCTGTTTGGCACTACCGCCGGCCGAATCACCCTCCACTATGTAGATTTCAGAAAGACCTGGGTCTTTTTCCTGACAGTCTGCCAATTTACCCGGCAAACCACCTAAATCCAAAGCACCTTTACGGCGGGTCATCTCGCGCGCTTTTCGGGCCGCTTCACGGGCGCGGGCAGCATCGATAATCTTGCCAACAATCATCTTGGCATCGGCTGGGTTTTCCAGCAGATAGTCATTCAGCTTCTCACCCATGGTCTGTTCCACGGCGCCTTTGACCTCACTGGAAACCAGCTTGTCTTTGGTCTGGGAGCTGAACTTGGGATCCGGAACCTTCACAGATACCACCGCGGTCAGACCTTCACGGGCATCGTCACCTGTGGCGTTGGTCTTGCCCTTCTTGTTGAAGCCTTCCTTCTCCATGTAGTTGTTCAGGTTACGGGTCAATGCCGCCCGGAAACCTGCTAAGTGAGTACCACCATCACGCTGCGGAATGTTGTTGGTAAAACAGAAAATGCTTTCCTGAAAACCGTCGTTCCACTGCATTGCCACTTCGACAGTAATGCCATCTTCCCGCTCTTGAGAAAAATGGAAAACATCCTTATTCACCGGAGTCTTGTTGCGGTTCAGGTATTCTACGAAGGCCTTGATACCGCCCTCATAATGGAATAACTCATCTTTGTTGTCACGCTCGTCAACCAGACGAATACCCACGCCGGAGTTCAGGAATGACAGTTCGCGAATACGCTTGGCCAGCAGCTCATAATGAAACTCGGTATCTGTAAAGGTTTCATGGCTGGGCCAGAAACGAATTTCAGTACCTGTCTTGGTCGCTTCACCGATTTCCTTGATAGGCTCTTGCGGCTCACCATGTTTGTAAAACTGCTCATAAACCTTGCCATCGCGGCGAATAGTCAGTTGCAGTTTTTCCGACAGTGCGTTAACCACGGATACACCTACACCGTGCAGACCACCGGAAACTTTATAGGAGTTGTCATCGAACTTACCGCCGGCGTGCAGCACTGTCATAATAACCTGAGCTGCCGATACTCCTTCTTCAGGGTGAATGGCAACCGGAATACCACGACCATCATCTTTTACAGAGACTGAACCATCAATATGGATGGTGATCACTATGTCACTGCAATGGCCCGCCAAAGCTTCATCGATAGAGTTATCGACGACTTCGAATACCATGTGATGCAGACCCGTGCCATCGTCGGTATCACCAATATACATCCCAGGTCTTTTACGTACCGCATCAAGGCCCTTAAGGACCTTAATACTCGAAGAATCGTAACTGTTCTCTGACATATTATTCTCTCATCGGTTATTCAATGACCGTTACCCGCCCCTGTTCCACCTGAAAAATTCGGCTGGGGGGCGTGCTTAATGAATCTGATATTGCCGCCGGGTCAATCGCAGTGACAAACACTTGCGCCCCGGTTTCGCTCAACTGCCGCAGCAATAACTTCCTGTGTTTCGCATCCAGCTCTGACGGCAGATCGTCGACCAGATAGATACTATTCTTATCTATTTGTTGTTTAAGTAACTTTCCCTGTGCTATTCGTAATGCACACACCAACAACTTCAGCTGACCACGAGACAAAGCATCCTGAGCAGGCAAATTACCCACTCTGAGTCTCAAATCAGCTTTATGGGGGCCACTGACAGTGTGCCCCATGGATAGATCCCGGGAATAAGACGCCTGCAACAGGGCCGCAAACTCAGTTTTACTATCCCAACCACGGGTAAAAGAAACCTTGATATCAACCTGTGGTAGAAACTCCCCGATTATACCCTTAAGTAGTTCATTTAACGAGTCTACATATGCCTTTCGTATCTCAGTGACCAACTCGGAGTAACGGACAAAATCCCGGTCCCAGAATGCGATTTGCTGATAGGCAGCACCATCCTTAAGTAACTGATTACGCTGTTTAAGGATTCTTCTTACATTAACCCAAGCCTGATAAAACTGCGGATCACAATGAAAGGCGCCCCAGTCGATAAACTGACGCCTGGCCTTAGGGCCTTCAAACAGCAGCGAAAAGCTCTCTGGAGTTATCACCTGGATCGGAAGAGTGTCGGCCAGCACAGACAGGCGCTTAATCTTCTCGCCATCCATTCTGACCTCGGTTTCGCCGCTGCGAAACCGTCGCAGTCCCAACTTACTGTCACCGGAGGGCAGGTTCAAATTGGCAAACAGGGTCAACTGATCCTGTTGGTTATTGATCACCCTCTGAGACAGATGACTGCGAAATGAACGTCCCATCCCCAGAAAGTAAATCGCCTCCAGGACACTGGTTTTGCCACTGCCATTTTGGCCGTAAATAAGATTCAGCCCAGTGCCGGGGAGCAGTTGGGCTGAATCGATATTACGAAAAGCTTGGATATTGAGACGAGTTAGACTCATTTAAGGCCCAAAGTCACCCCTAGAGGCGCATCGGCATCACCACGTACATGGAGTCTTCCTCGACGTGGTTTTCAATCAAGGCGCTGGAGTTACCGTCACTGAGGGTAATCCTGACTTCGTCGGCCTTGAGGCCATTGAGCACATCCAGCAGATAAGAGACGTTGAAGCCAATTTCAAGCGGCTGACCGGCATAATCCACATCGATGATCTCTTCGGCTTCTTCCTGCTCCGGGTTATTGGCGGTAATCTTGAGTAGCGCATTTTCCAGCTGCACCCTGACACCGCGGAATTTCTCATTGGACAGGATAGATGCCCGCAATAGTGCTTGTTTAAGCTGATTACGGCTGGCCAGCACTATCTTGTCACCACCCTTGGGCAATACCCGACGATAATCAGGGAAGCGGCCGTCCACCAGCTTACTGGTGAACACTGCGCTGGCGGTAGTAGCACGAATGGCGTTATCACCAATGGCAATATGGATATCCTGATCCTCACTGTCCAGCAGGCGAGCCAGCTCCATCACCCCTTTACGAGGCACGATCACCTGATTTTCCGGCAAAGAGGCTGCTATCTCTCTGTGACTCAGAGCCAAGCGGTGGCCGTCTGTTGCAATGGCGCGCAGTACATTACCCTCGGTTTCCAGCAGCAAGCCGTTGAGGTAGTAACGCACATCCTGGTTGGCCATGGAAAACTGAGTAGCATCTATCAGTGACTTGAGTGTGCCCTGCTTGAGGCTAAATTCGATGGCAGGCTGGAAACTCTCGACATTGGGGTATTCTTCCGCCGGTAGCGTCGCCAATGAGAAACGGCTGCGACCGCTGCGAAGCAGCCACTTGTTTTCCTGCTGTTCGATTTTGATTTCGCTCTGCTCAGGCAGAGACTTGACGATATCGAGCAGTTTCTTGGCCGGCACTGTGGTGCGACCTTCCTGCACTTCGCCACTCACCTCGGCACTGCCGACCAGTTCCACCTCAAGATCTGTACCCGTCATCTTGAGTGAGTGATTGCTTACTTCCACCAGGAGGTTTGCCAGAATGGGCAAGTTATGGCGTCTTTCCACCGCGCCACTGACCAACTGGAGCGGCTTTAATAGGGCATCCCTATCGATCGAAAATTTCATGGTCCTGTTCCCTGATTAAGAAGATAAGGTTCTAATCAAGTTGGCATAATCTTCTTTAATGTCGTGACTCTCTTCCCGCAGCTGCGCAATCTTGCGGCAAGCATGCAGCACAGTTGTATGGTCACGGCCACCAAAGGCATCACCTATCTCAGGTAAGCTCTGATTGGTTAATTCTTTAGACAATGCCATGGCCATCTGCCTCGGTCTCGCCACACTGCGGGAACGGCGCTTGGACAGCATATCGGCCATCTTGATCTTGTAGTATTCAGCCACTGTTTTCTGAATGTTGTCTATAGTGACTAATTTTTCCTGCAGAGCCAAGAGGTCACGCAAGGCTTCGCGCACAAAATCAATGGTTATTGGCCGACCGGTAAAGTTGGCATTGGCGATAACCCGGTTCAATGCCCCTTCCAATTCACGCACGTTGGAACGTAAACGCTTGGCAATGAAGAAGGCCACTTCATCCGGCAAGTTGATCCCGCTCTCCTGCGCCTTGCGCATCAAAATGGCGACCCGGGTTTCCAGCTCCGGCGGCTCAATGGCCACGGTAAGACCCCAGCCAAAGCGCGACTTGAGTCGATCTTCCACACCATCGATCTCTTTCGGATAACGATCCGATGTCAAAATGATCTGGTGATTGCCCTCAAGCAAGGCATTAAAAGTATGGAAAAACTCTTCCTGGGATCTATCTTTATTGGCAAAGAACTGAATGTCATCAATAAACAGGGCATCTACGCTACGGTAGTAACGCTTGAAGTCTTCAATGGCATTATTTTGCAGCGCTTTGACCATGTCTTGAACAAAACGCTCGGAATGCATATAAACCACTTTGGCGTTGGGATTATTCTTGATAATGCCGTTGCCTACGGCGTGCAACAGGTGAGTCTTACCCAGACCGGTACCGCCATACAAAAACAGAGGGTTATAGGCACCACCCGGGTTTTCTGCCACCTGCAATGCGGCCGCCTTACCCAGTTGGTTAGACTTACCTTCAACAAAGTTGTCAAACTGGTAAGTGGGATTAATATTACTGCGATAACTGTGGTTTACAGCCGGTTCAGCAGCAGTGTTAAAGGTTGCACCTTTACCGGCTGCACTCTTGGGCGCGCTGACAGACGCCTTGGTCGCAGTTGGGGCCTGTACCTGGGGCTTGGCCGACGGACGGCTACCAATATCAAACCTGAGTTTCGGTGCATCATTGCCCAAATGCTCAGTAAAAAACTGATTGATAATGTTGAGATATTTATCTCTAACCCAGTCAAGCACGAACCGGTTGGGCGCATAGAGCACCAGGGTATCCCCATCCATTTCGGCTTGTAACGGTCTGATCCACATACTGAATTGTTGAGCAGAAAGCTCATCTTGTAGTCGTCCGATACATTGCTGCCAAAGTGAAACCGCCACGTACTTATCCCCAAAAGATCGCCTCGAAAGGAGGGTATTCTATAGTGAGATCTGAATAATCGCTATCCTTTAAGTGTAATTATCCCCAGGCAGATCCCAACAGTCAGATCTGTCGGATCCAGATCGATCCCCCAGGATCCGCTATTTGGCGAGACGGTTAAAATCCCGCTTTATAAAGCGATCCACCCTGATCTATAATCAACACCCGCCGATCTGCCAAGATATTAATGGATCCACAAGATGTAGTGTCCGTACACAGAGTTATCCACATCTTGTGGTGACCTCTGCTCAACAGATCGCGAAAATGCCGAGATAAATTACCTTGAGAGGGGCTGCACGTGTTGACTGCCTTGACTAAAGTGATTACAATTCGGCCTCTTTTTTGCCCTTACCTCAAACAGAGATAAGGTAAATTCACTAACAAAGACGGATTGCCATCATGAGTAAACGTACTTTTCAACCTAGCAACCTGAAGCGCAAGCGTTCTCACGGCTTCCGCGCTCGTATGGCTACAGCGAACGGCCGTAAGGTACTGGCTCGTCGCCGTGCCAAAGGTCGCGCTCGTCTGTCTGCTTAATTGCGAGTAGACAACTAGGTGACTCGTTACACCTTTACGCGGGAGTTACGCTTGCTAACTCCCGCGCAATTCAAAACCGTATTTACCAACCCCATTAAAGCCTCCTCAGCTGAAATAACCCTGCTTGCTGTACCCAATGAGATGCAACATCCGCGTCTGGGACTCACAGTGGCCAAACGCCATGTAAAGAGAGCCAATCAACGCAATCGTATCAAGCGGGTGATCCGGGATAGCTTCCGCCTCAATCAACATGATTTGCCACCACTGGATATTGTAGTGCTGGTGCGCGGCGGTGTGCTGGATATGGATAATGAACAGCTCAGAAAGCTGGTAGAAAAGTTATGGCGCAAACTCAGTCGCCGTTTCAATGGCTGATAATTAAGGCTATCAGAGCCTACCAACTCCTTATCAGCCCTCTGCTGGGGCCTCGTTGTCGCTTTAATCCAACCTGCTCTCACTACGCCATAGAAGCGGTGCGAGTGCACGGAACGATTAAAGGGAGTTGGTTTGCAATCAAACGCATATTAAAATGTCACCCTTTACATCCGGGCGGCAGTGATCCCGTCCCCCCTAAAAATGACAGGTGTAATAAATAGGCTATGGAATCTCAACGCAATTTACTGCTTATCGGCTTGCTGTTTGTCAGCTTCTTGCTGTGGCAACAATGGCAAACCGATAAAGCACCCAAACCCGCTGTAACTGAAAATACAGTTGCCACTTCCGTTCAAGAGACAACTCACAGCGCTGACGTTCCGGTTGCCGAATCAGGCATGCCAGAAGAAACAGCCGTGGCGTCCAAAGATCTTATCAGAGTCACCACAGATCAACTGGATGTGCTGATCAACCCTGTCGGCGGTGACATTGTTCATGCGGCTCTGGTTTCTCATAAACTGGAGCTGAACAAAGACGAGCCCTTCGTCCTGTTGGAACAGAAGCCGGGGTTTGTGTACATAGCCCAGAGTGGCCTGATGGGCAGCGGCGGTACAGACAGTACCAAGGGCCGTTCTACCTACTCAGCCAGCGCCAAAGAATTTACTCTTGCCGATGGTCAGGACACACTGACTGTTCCATTGAGTTACACAGCAGCAAACGGCGCCAAGTACACCAAGATCTACACCTTCCACAAAGGCCAGTTTGCCGTAGACGTTGATTACAAGATTGACAACACCACATCTGAGCCACTGCAGGTTCAGATGTACGGTCAGATAAAACAGACCATCAAGCCTTCAGACAGCAGCATGATGATGCCTACTTATCGTGGTGCGGCCTTCTCAACTGCCGATATCCGCTACGAAAAGTATAACTTTGAAGATATCCAGGAAAAGAACCTGGAGAAGAAGACTGAAGGTGGCTGGGCCGCCATGCTGCAACACTACTTTGTGTCAGCCTGGGTTCCACCAAAGAATGAAACCAACACCATATTTACCAGAGATAGTTCAGGTACCGCCAACATTGGCTTCATGGGCGAGAAAAAGACAGTTGCCCCTGGCACTGAAATGACCCTGAGCGCCGACTTCTACGTAGGTCCAAAGGATCAGGCCGCCCTGTCCGAGCTGTCTGACACCCTTAACCTGGTTGTGGATTATGGCTTCCTCTGGTGGCTGGCAGTGCCTATCTACAAGCTGCTGATGTTCTTCCAATCCATCGTGGGTAACTGGGGTGTGGCCATCATACTGATCACCCTGACGGTGCGCGGTATTCTATTCCCGCTGACCAAGGCGCAATACACCTCTATGGCCAAGATGCGTAACCTGCAACCAAAACTGCAGGAGCTAAAGGACAGATTCGGTGATGATCGCCAGAAGATGGGCCAGGCCATGATGGAGCTGTACAAGAAGGAAAAAGTGAACCCTATGGGTGGCTGTCTGCCTATCTTGCTGCAAATGCCTATCTTTATTGCCCTTTACTGGGTACTGATGGAAGGCGTGGAACTGCGCCATGCGCCATTCATGCTGTGGATTGACGATCTGTCGGTACAGGATCCTTACTACATCCTGCCGCTGCTGATGGGTGTCTCCATGTTCCTGATGCAAAAAATGCAGCCAATGGCACCGACCATGGATCCTATGCAGCAGAAGATGATGCAATGGATGCCGGTCATCTTTACCGTATTCTTCCTCTGGTTCCCATCCGGTCTGGTACTCTACTGGTTGGTGGGTAACATAGTTGCCATTATCCAGCAGAAGATTATCTATGCCGGCCTGGAGAAAAAAGGCTTAAAATAAGCCGATTTCGGGTCAAATGATCAAGGGCGGCCTAAGGGTCGCCTTTTGTTTTTTATAAATACGTTTTCAAGGGTTAATGCAGTGACAACAGATACTATCGTGGCGCAGGCCACCGCTCCAGGCCGCGGTGGTGTAGGCATAGTCAGAGTTTCGGGGCCCAAGGCCCAAGCCGTTGCACAGGCATTGCTGGGCCATCAGCCCAAGCCAAGATATGCCGATTACTGTGACTTCAAGGGAAGTCAGGGAGAAGTGCTGGATCAGGGTATAGCCCTGTTCTTCAAAGGCCCCAATTCTTTTACCGGTGAAGATGTGCTGGAACTTCAGGGCCATGGTGGTCAAATCGTCATGGACATGCTGATCAAAAGAGTCCTGGAAGTCGAAGGACTCCGCTTGGCACGCCCGGGGGAATTCAGCGAACAGGCCTTTATGAATGACAAACTGGATCTGACCCAAGCAGAAGCGATAGCCGATCTCATTGATGCCACCAGCGAACAGGCCGCCAAGAGCGCCCTGCAATCACTTCAGGGCGAGTTTTCCCGCGAAGTGCATGAGCTGGTGGAACAGGTTACCAACCTGCGCCTCTATGTCGAGGCCGCCATCGACTTCCCAGATGAAGAGGTAGACTTCCTCTCTGATGGCAAGATTGCCAATGCTCTTTATCGCATCATAGATAAACTGGACTTGGTACAGGCCAGTGCCAAACAGGGCGCCATCATCCGCGAAGGGATGAAAGTAGTGATAGCCGGCCGCCCCAACGCCGGTAAGTCCAGTCTGCTCAACGCCCTGGCGGGAAAAGAGTCGGCGATTGTCACCGAAATAGCCGGCACCACAAGGGATGTATTGCGGGAGCATATCCACTTGGATGGCATGCCGCTGCATGTCATAGACACCGCCGGCCTGCGCGACACTACTGACACAGTGGAACAAATAGGCATAGAAAGAGCCTGGGCCGAAATCGCCACCGCCGACAGAGTGCTGTTTATGGTAGATGGCACAGAAACCCAAGCCGTTGATCCCCATGAAATCTGGCCGGACTTTATTGATCGCCTGCCGGAAAACCTCGGCGTCACTGTGGTACGCAATAAGGCGGATCTGACCGGAGAGTCACTGAGCCCCGGCGAAGAGAAAGGCTATGACGTCTTTAGGATCTCAGCCAAAACCGGGCTCGGGGTCGATGCACTGAAACAGCACCTCAAGAACCTGATGGGCTATCAGAGTAACCTGGAAGGCGGTTTTATCGCCCGTCGCCGTCACCTGGAAGCCTTGGAAGTCGCCGGTGAACATCTACAGCAGGGCAAAGTACAGCTGGAAGTCTATCAGGCAGGTGAGCTGCTGGCCGAAGAACTGCGCATGACTCAACAGGCTCTGGCCGAAATCACCGGCCAATTCACCTCGGACGATCTGCTGGGAAGAATTTTTTCCAGCTTCTGTATCGGGAAGTAAAGCGGGCAAATAACGGAAAACAACAGCAAACAACAGTAGATAACACACTGATTTTATTAGTTCTTTATTTTCTGTTCGTTGCCAAATCTAGTCCCCAGTTGGGCCCCAATGACATGATAAATGCCGTATTGGGGACCAATTGGGGGCTATTTCCATTGAAAAACGAACACTTAGAACTGACGGCACACGCTCACTACGCCTAGTTTATGACTATGGCTACACCACAAATATACAAGGTGAACGCCAAAATAAACGTAAACGCAGCTAAGAAACCTTAAACCTGTACGTTCACGACAAACCTAAAACACCCACCCACTTATAAATATCTTCGTCTGCCAGCTATGGTACAAAGACCTGTCAGAGCAACAGCCAGAGTAAAGTCATCTGCAATTATGTGGTCTATTTCCCTACGTAACCAACGGGTTAACCTCACCGTTGATGACAGTACAATGTAACCGGCTGCAAAGGTTCAGTGGGTTACTTTTTGTCAGAGCGGAGCACCAGCTCCACACGGCGATTCAGCCGCTGGCCTGCTTCGTTGGCATTGCTGGCAACGGGGCTGTACTCGCCATTGCCATGGGCTGCTAATTGGCTGGCGGGGATCTGGTATTGCTCGGTGAGCTGTTTTATCACTACCGCCGCTCGGCGCTGTGACAGGCTCTGGTTATAGCGGTTGTCGCCCTTATCGTCGGTGTGGCCGACCACGTAAAAATCCAGCTTCGGGTGCTGCTTAAGGTAGCTTGCCAGTACTTCCAGCACTGGCTTGGACTCTGACAGCATCTGGTCACTGTCGTAATCGAACAGCAGGCCTTCCAGAGTAGCCTTGCCGGATTGGGTAATGGCCTTGGTGAGAGCATCGAGGTCAATGACAACCCTGTCATCTTTCAGTGCCGAAAGCTCCATCACTCGCACAGTGGTGTCTGCCGGCGTGCCATCGTAGCGGCCCTGGGCATAGATATCGAAATACACATCACCACCAGGGCGGCTCAGTTTAAATAGCTGATAGTCCTGCCATTCATCGGTGTTAACATCCTGATGTAACCCCATGGACTTTATCAATTCGGCATCGTCACCACAGGCTTTACCCTCGCAATGGAATACGGACTCAGCGGCCAGCTTGTTGGCTGCGGCGGCGTAGTTACTGCTGATTTCAAACAGCGAGTATTCCTCTGGCATCCGATAACGTATCTCGGTGAGTTTGGCATTGAGTGGCTGGGTCTGATAACCGGCTGCAGATATGCCGACAATCACAGGGACTTGGGTAAAATTGGTTTGCTTGTAGCGACTAATGAAACTGCCGGGCATGCGGCCAAGCAGCGGATGATCTGCCGAGTCCTGACTATCTTCACTGCGTCTATCTTTTATCTCCACCTCTTGTGGATCCTGCTGTAAAAACGCCGGGTTTGCCTCAATCAGATCCAGTGGCTCGGGAATACTCTCAAGGGTCACAAGCTGTACCTTGGTGTAACGGTCCTCACGGTGAAAAGCATAGATGACGCTGTAAACATCCCCGCTGGAACCTGTTAGTTTTGCCGCCACGTATGCGCCGAGATAACTGGTATCTACGGTTATCCTAGGTGCCAACTGGTCCCTTAGGACATAGGGATCACCGCAGGCTTCCTGCTGGCATAGAAACACTATCTCAGCATTTATTTTTTTAAGTTGTGCCAAATAGTTATTGATAACAAGCTCCAGCGTATAGCTGTCTGGGAGCTCGAAGCTGTGTTGAGTCAGTTTTCCTGACACAGGCAAAACGGAGAGCTTGTCTCCATCAACGGCAGTAATGAGATCAAATGGCGTAAAATGAATGCGTTTTTCTGCGGGATATTTGGCATCAGGGAAAGTGCTGAAAAGCGTACTGGCAGAGGCACTGAAGGCAGTAACAACCAAAAATACTGCACTCAATAAAGTATTTTGTCCCATAAAAAAAATCCTTTTCAGCGGGCGAATCTTACTTTAGCGTATTAATTAAGAGAGTAGGATGATACGATAAAACAATTAAAGTGTCAGCCTTCGTATTTGTTTCAGCTGAATATTATATGGATATACGAAATGGATATACGAACTCGCACCAGTATACGCCTGGAGGGAGAGGTTTTTGACTTACAGCCTGAGTTAAAGCAGTTTTACCTTGCGAATGGTCGGTGTTTACGCAAAGCATTATCATACACGGATGAACAGCATATCAATAGCGTGGTTTTTGTAGATTGAACACAAAAGCCAGAGCCCTGCGTATCTTCGACGCGAAAGCCCTCTACAGCCTATATAGTGATAGTCAATAACCTCGATACTCAAATCGAAGTCGAATTACTGCGGACAGGGTTTCACGGCCAATTGATAAGAAATAGTTCTTTAGTGTTGCAGCTAACTGTTATCGATTTCCTTGTTAAAGAAGAGATGTACTTTTCACGAAAAGCACTTTCGCAATATGTTCTTAAAACATCATTTAAAAACAAGGTGGTCAGTTCTGAAAGAACGGCTCTTGATGTCACCCTGAAAGAACGGCAAATAGTGGATTGTATTTTTAAAGGAATAAGCAATCAGGAAATCGCAAATGCGCTGAATATTTCGCTAAACACTGTGAAAATGCATCTCCAAATATTTACAGAAAAAACAACCTTAAAGGGCGAATTCAATTAATGTCATCATACTAATTAATTAATCCTTTAAGGTGTAATGCCTGAGCAATTTTTATCCTCCGGAGTAATTGAGTCATAGATGGATTACTCTAATAATAACCGCGAAATTACTATCAATTGCTTCAAGGAGTGAAACTATTTTCCAACGTAAAATTCGCGGTCAGGGTATGACTGAATACATCGTAATTGTTGCTCTAATTGCCATTGCGGCTATCGGTGCGTTCACTATGTTTGGTGATGTGGTACGTAACCAAACGGCTTCTATGGCCGCTGAACTTTCAGGTAGTGCAAGTGAAACTAAGACTGCCAATAGTGAAGCTGAAAAAGCAGGTAAAAAAGCGGTAACTGACGCTGCCAAGGCTGGTGGCTTGAACGCTTACAACGAGACTGCTTCAAAGGCCAGTACTCGTAAGTAACCAGCACAAGTAAGGATAAAGGCCATTGTTATAAATGGCCTATTCCTGTTTCTGGATAAATAACTTAGTCCTTCAGAGGGTTGTAGAATGTCATTTCGCTTGATGCCATCGTTTTCAAAGTCAACTTTCACCCGCGTCGCGCTCGGTGTGTTCCTTTTGGGAACTACCTCCATTTTGATGGCAGACGAGAGTGGCGAACCAGCGCAATTACTGATGGACAGGTTCCCCAAGCCCCATGAGATAGAGCTTGCGCGCCAAGGTGTGGCCGAGGCCAATATCAATAAGCCTTGGGAAAAATCTTGCCCCTATCGAGAGCTAACAGGCACTGCCGAGGCAGAGGACGAGTTTTTCTTTCGCTGCCAACGTTGGGACGACTGTGTGTCTGCGGGTGGTTCGGCCAGCATCTACAGCGAGGCGTTCTTCCAGAATCATCAACGACAACCTAAAGATCAGATACCTTGGGAGTCTTACAGGGATGGCAGCATATTTCTTCTCGAGCCATCCGATTTCGAGAGGATCACCGGTCACTTGAGACAGTATGCCCTGAAATCTGCAGAGGAAAATTGGCGCTTGTTTGAGGGACGGGATGCAGCTGCGGCAAGTGACTTGGTGGAGAAGAAATTCTGGCAATGGTGCTCTGCCGAACCTTTGACTTTGTGGAAGGCAGAATATCAGTAGCCGGCGTACCTACTCACACCCAAACAACAAATTTAATTTGAATAAAGGCTAAGAATTCAAGCATCGCCGTCGGCTATTCCATGCACTCGATATCGGAAGAGTTAACGGCGTGCGCCACTGAAGGACAGAAACCACGATCAAGGATTGAGCCATGCAAGTGTTCTACCGCTACCTGTTATACAGAGTCGCTGCATAATGTCCTTAAATCCTCACCTCTGGCCTGAATATGGCCGATGTCGAGCGCCTGCTCGAACTATTTACCTTACTCGCAGTTGAAGGAAAAACATTGCTAATCATCAAGCATATTCTTGAGATGATAGCCAATGCCGACCACGTAATAGAAATGGGCCCGGGAGCCGGAAAACATGGCGGAAAGATAATCTATCAGGGCCCTCAGTTAGGAATGCTGACTTCCGCTACTTCGGTCACAGGTCCTTTTTTGGAGGAACCGGTGTCAGGGAAACATGAGTTACTTAGGGAAGGTGCGAATAAGTCCTCGCGGTACTCTGGCTTACACAGCAATTGGCGTTCAAGGCATCTGACTGAAGGCATGCCGGGGCCTGTCAAAGTCGGATAACGCAGAGAGCCGGTTGCTGTGTAAGCCCCGAAGGGCGTGGCTTACAGGCCTGCCTGCTGTGTTGTGCTTCTTACAAAGGACTAACCATTTGCTGCGAACCACGCCTTGCATCCATGCCCGTAAGCCGACGCAGAGAACGCATGGGACTTGTTCGCACCTTCCTTATGGCCTAGTTCTCAGCAATCACAAAGCTGGCGACCATAGGATTGTGATCAGACACATCTGTTTCCGGCACATACAGCTCTTTGGGTTTCAATCCTCGATAAAAGAGATGATCCAAAGGATACCCCAGAACTCTCACCCTGTTATCCTCGCCAAAATGAGCCTCATTCAATCCCAAAGAGGAAGCAAAGGCGGCCAGCAGCATACTGCGTTCCTCACTCCAGGTATTGAAATCACCCGCCAGAATAATAGGCCCCATAACTCTTTCCTCAGCCAGGGCTTCAGTCAAAGACTTAAGTTGCTGCCGATATTCTTCGATACCGACACTGAAGTTAATTCCATGGACATTGACCACAGTCAATAATGAGCCATCAGACAAAGGATATTCAGCGACCAAGGCCGTCTTGGGCAACCGCAACCAAGGCTCAAGAGTACGGTAGCCACAACTGCTCAAAGGAGCGCTGCGGGAAAGATTCATTACCCCAGCTGGGGTATCCAATACACTGAAAGCATTAGCGAAACGCCAAAACCACTGCGCAGTATTCAGATAAAGATACATGCCGGGATCCAAACTGGCTTCCTGCAACAGCACCAACTGCCTGCCAGTTGTAAAATCATCGAGACGAGAACGCCACTGGCCGTTTTGCTGCTTCTGAATATTCCAGATCAATACACCAAACTCACCATTATTATCCAGCGCCTTTGCCGTTGGCGTTTGAATACAGGCCGCGCCGGTATTGGAATCAACCCTGTCAGATTGCAGTTGAACATTTGCCGGTACAGTAAACAACCAATGCCATCCCCCGAGTATCACCAGCAAAGAAAGCAACGGGAAGATCAGCAACCACTTCAGTTTCATATCAGCCTCAAGCGCAGAAAGAGCCTACAACAGGATTAATGCAATAGTGCTCAAACTCAGGTTACCCAAGGCTGTCTGTCACCGCAAATTGGATTAATATGGGCCGATTAAATCAAGGCGCCAGGCGCTACATACAGAGAGGAATATCATGGCGAAAGTCGAAGTATTGGTCGGAACCACCTTGGGAGGAGCCGAATATGTCGCCGAAGAACTCATCAATAAGCTTGAACAAAACGGCCACCAGACAAACCTGTATTTGACCCCACAGTTGGATCAACTGGATCCCAAAGCCCTTTGGTTGATCGTTTCCTCCACCCATGGGGCCGGCGATCTTCCGGACAATTTGCAGCCCTTCTATCAGGAATTACTCCAGTCAAACCAAAATCTGCAGGACTGTCGGTATGCTTTATGTGCGATCGGCGACTCGAGTTACGACACTTTCTGCCAAGGCCCGGAAAAGCTGCTACACCAACTGAGCGCACTTGGCGCCCAATCCTATGTGGATAAGATCCAGATCGATGTTCAATACGATCCCGTACCGGAAGATCCAGCATTGGCGTGGCTTGATGGCTGGTTAGGCAAACTCTAAAACGTATTTAAAACTGAATAAGCTATCAAATACTCACAATTTAGATCTAACTTACCCACAATTTTGCTCAATAAAATATAACTCTGTGGATAATACTTTATTTTGATCTGATCAATCGTTGCATGAATCGGATCCTGAATGCATACCAGATCCTCCTTGTGGATAAGATCGCGATCTATCCCCAGCTTTAATGGAGATAGATCGCCAACTGATCACAGGATCAATTTGCGTTAACCTCTTGTTTTTACGTAAATATAACCGTTACCCACAGAAAAGCCCAATCCTAATAGTAAACATAACAAGAAGATCTATATAAAGATCTTAAGATCTATAAGGCAGATCCCTTGCGATCCATCAGCATGAAATAGATCATTCACCTGAATCCTTACAGGTGCTAAAATGATCGGCTGAAATTCCTTTTTCATCCCTTGCTCAGCCAAAGGTAAATCTATGCGTTTTCATGAACGGTTTGATGTAATTGTTGTAGGTGGTGGTCATGCCGGAACTGAAGCCGCATTGGCAGCTGCCAGAATGGGAGTTAACACCCTGCTCCTAACCCATAATATTGACACTTTGGGTCAGATGTCCTGTAACCCGGCTATCGGGGGTATAGGTAAAGGGCACTTGGTTAAAGAGATAGATGCCTTGGGTGGCGCCATGGCAACAGCAACTGATTATGCCGGGATCCAATTCAGAACCCTGAATTCAAGTAAGGGACCAGCAGTAAGAGCTACCAGAGCCCAAGCAGATCGCGCCTTATATCGACAAAAGATCCAACAGATATTGCAAAACCAGCCCAACTTAAGGATCTTTCAACAAGCTGTTGACGATCTGGTTGTTGAAAACAACAGAGTCATTGGTGTTGTTACCCAAATGGGACTGGCTTTTGAAGCTCCTGCTGTGGTGCTGACAGCCGGTACTTTCTTGGGAGGTAAGATCCATATTGGATTGGAAAATTACAGTGGTGGGCGTGCCGGTGATCCTCCAGCGATCGCTCTAGCTCATAGACTCAGAGAGTTACCTATTCGAGTTGGCCGTCTCAAAACGGGTACGCCGCCTCGTATCGATGCTCGCAGTGTCGACTTCGAGCAGATGACAGAACAGCAAGGAGATAATCCTCTTCCTGTGATGTCTTTTATCGGTGATGTGAACCAACATCCTCAGCAAATCTCTTGCTATATCACCCATACCAATGAAAAAACCCACGAGATAATTCGTGGCGGTTTGGACCGAAGCCCGATGTATTCTGGGGTTATCGAAGGAATAGGCCCGAGATACTGTCCGTCTATCGAAGACAAGATCCATCGCTTTGCCGATAAGAGTTCGCATCAGATCTTTATTGAACCTGAGGGACTCAATACCAATGAGTTATACCCCAACGGTATCTCAACCAGTTTGCCATTCGATGTGCAAATTGCTTTGGTCCGCTCGATCAAGGGGATGGAAAATGCTGAGATCATGCGCCCTGGCTATGCCATTGAATATGATTACTTTGATCCCAGAGATCTGAAAAATTCGCTGGAAACCAAAACCATAAATGGGTTGTTCTTTGCAGGTCAAATCAACGGCACCACAGGTTATGAAGAGGCTGGAGCTCAAGGCCTGTTGGCCGGCATGAACGCGGCTTTACAGGTGCAAGGTAAAGACGCTTGGGCACCTAGAAGGGATCAGGCTTATCTTGGCGTGCTGGTGGATGATTTGTCGACGTTAGGCACTAAAGAGCCCTATCGTATGTTTACCAGCCGCGCCGAATATCGCTTGCTGCTGCGCGAAGATAATGCCGATCTGCGCCTGACCGAGAAAGGCCGCGAGCTGGGTTTGGTTGACGATCAGCGCTGGGCCAAGTTCTCAGCCAAGGTTGAGGCGATAGAATCTGAGCTGCAACGTCTGCGCAGTCAATGGATCCATGTGAATTCCCCTCTGGTTGAAGCGCTGAATCCGCATCTCAATACACCAATATCTCGCGAAGCTTCGTTTGAAGAGCTGCTACGGCGTCCTGAATTGGACTATGACAAGCTTATGGGGATTGAAGGTTTCGGGCCGGGGCTCGAAGATCGTCAAGCGGCCGAACAGGTGCAGATCCAGGTTAAATATGCTGGTTATATTCAGCGCCAGCAGGAAGAGATCGCCAAAGCACAGCGTAACGAAAATACCGGATTGCCGCTGGAGCTTGATTACAATGAAGTGCCAGGCTTATCCAACGAAGTGATCGCCAAGCTCAATGCCCATAAACCAGAGACCATAGGCCAGGCCTCCAGGATCTCGGGGGTAACTCCGGCAGCCATCTCCATTTTGCTGGTGCATCTGAAAAAACGGGGATTACTGCGCCGAACGGCCTGATACAGTAAACCATTCCAGAGCCGGGGAAGCTGTAGATGCTTCCCTTGGCCGTTTTGGGGCCGCATAATAGCCCCGCAGTATTTTTCTGGGGAGAATACCCGTGCTTGCAGCACAGTTAAAAACATATCTGGCTGAGACAGGCCTCAATGCATCAGATGAACAGCAGCAACAGTTGCTTGGTTTTGTTGCCATGCTCAACAAATGGAATAAAGCCTATAACCTGACCTCGGTGCGCGAACCTGAGCAGATGCTCATCCGTCATATCATGGATAGCCTGGTCGTCTCTCCTCATCTCAAGGGACAGCGTTTTATCGACGTGGGCACAGGCCCTGGGTTGCCCGGTATCCCGCTGGCGATTTTGAATCCGGATAAAGAATTTGTATTGCTCGATAGCTTGGGCAAGCGGATCCGTTTTCAAAAACAGGTCCAGATTGAACTCAAATTGAAAAATATACAGTCGGTAGAGAGCCGGGTGGAAGCCTTTGAGGATCCGCAAGGGTTTGACGGCGTGCTAAGCCGCGCCTTTGCCTCAGTGGCAGACATGTTAAGCTGGTGTCAGCATTTGCCGGCGCAAAATGGGGTATTCTATGCCCTTAAAGGGCAACTGAACCCTGATGAGTTAACCGGGATCCCTGAGGGGTACAGTATCAGGGAATCCATTGAACTCAAGGTTCCAAAATTGGATGAACAGAGACATCTGCTGATCATAGCTCCCCAGGTTTGAATGCCTTGCAATTGGCTGGCGTATCAAGCAACTTGATGCAAACGGAACCGGGCATCAATAACAAAATTGACAGACAAGGTGACAGTGTGGCGAGAATTATTGCCGTAGCCAACCAGAAAGGTGGCGTTGGAAAAACAACAACTTGTGTTAATTTGGCTGCCTCTTTGGCGGCAACCAAGCGGCGGGTGCTATTGATCGATCTGGATCCCCAGGGCAATGCCACCATGGGGAGTGGTGTCGACAAGTACGAAGTTGAAAACACCGCCTATGAGTTACTGGTGGAAGAAAAGAGTTTTGACGAAGTCGTCGTACGTAACACTGCCGGGAAATACGATCTCATTGCCGCCAACGGTGATGTGACTGCCGCCGAAATCAAATTGATGGAGTTCTTTGCCAGGGAGATTCGCCTGCGCAACGCTTTGGCAAAGGTGCAGGATGAATACGACTTTATCTTTATCGATTGTCCTCCCTCGCTGAATATGTTGACTGTGAACGCCATGTCGGCGGCCGACTCAGTACTGGTTCCCATGCAGTGTGAGTATTATGCCCTGGAAGGCTTGACTGCCCTGATGGATACCATTTCCAAGTTGGCGGCCATGGTTAACCCTAAACTCGGGATCGAGGGAATACTCAGAACCATGTACGATCCCCGCAACCGTCTGGCCAACGATGTTTCCGATCAACTGAAACAGCATTTCGGTGACAAGGTTTACCGCACTGTGATCCCAAGAAATATTCGCTTGGCCGAAGCGCCGAGTTTTGGCGCTCCGGCTATGTACTATGACAAGAGTAGCGCTGGGGCCAAGGCCTATCTGGCTTTAGCCGGCGAAATCATTCGTCGCTCAGAGCAGAATCAGCAAGCGAAACAGGCATAAAGGAATGAGCATGACACTGAAAAAACGGGGTCTGGGCAAGGGCCTGGACGCACTTTTGAGTACCAGCCATGCAGCGAGTAAGAAGCGTGATGATGCCGAGCAATCTAAAGTTGATGCCGGCGAAACCTTGCTGACTTTGGATGTGGATCTGCTGCAACCCGGTAAGTATCAACCCCGTAAAGATATGTCGCCGGAGGCGCTGGAAGAGCTGGCTGAATCTATCAAGGCTCAGGGCGTTATTCAGCCCATAGTGGTGCGTAAGATCAGTGATGACAAATATGAAATAATCGCCGGTGAACGTCGCTGGCGTGCGGCGCAGCTGGCCAAGTTGGACAAGGTGCCCTGTATAGTCAAGCAGGTTGCCGATGAGGCTGCTGTGGCTATCGCCCTGATAGAAAACATTCAGCGGGAAGATCTCAATGCTATGGAAGAAGCCATTGCGCTTAACCGTTTGATCGAAGAATTTGATCTTACTCACCAACAAATAGCTGATGCTGTGGGAAAATCACGGGCTACCGTTTCGAACTTGCTGCGACTCAATGGATTGAATGAACCGGTAAAGCGGTTACTGGAGTACGGTGATATTGAGATGGGTCATGCCCGAGCCTTGCTTGCCTTGCAAGGTGAGGAGCAAACTTCTGTTGCCCGATTGGTGGTAGCGAAGGAATTGACCGTTCGTGAAACAGAACGATTGGTTAATAAAGTCTTAAATCCTGCCAAAGAGGCCGAAAAGCCTGTAAAAGATACCGATGTTGCTCGTCTGGAGAGTCAGTTAATTGAGAGGCTAGGTGCAAAAGTTTCTATTTCCCACGGTAGTAAGGGAAAGGGAAAAATTGTAATTAACTATCAAAATCTGGCTGAATTAGACGGCATTCTTGCCAAAATCCATTAAAAAAACGTCGTTAACGCTTTTTAGTGTAAATTTGTGACGTTTGTTAATATTGCATTTATGCGAATTTGGGGCTGTATCACGTTAAAAGGTGAGGTTTTTACTTATCTCAAAGTTGCAAACAAGACTTGAAAAGGTATACTTTCGCAAGCTTTTTGTACCTCGACTCTATACGGATATTTGTAGTCCGGTCATCGAAACAAAAAGTAGGAATGCGGAGAAGAATAATTGAGTAAGGTTTTAGCGCGTCGTGGCCGTTGGTCAGCCTATAAATTGGTGATGATGCAGGCGGCGATAGCTGGGGGTGCTTCAATTATCTTCTTTGCCGTGTGGGGAGCCCAGTTTGGCTATTCTGCTCTGGCAGGAACTGCCATAGCTGTGCTCCCTAATTTTGTATTCGCTACCCTGGCTTTTTCCCATATGGGAGCAAGCTCTGCCGGTAAGGTCCTAAAAGGCTTTTACTGGGGGGAAGCGGTAAAGTTGCTGTTGACAATAGCGTTGTTTTCGCTGGTATTTATCAATTTAGAGGTCGCATTTATGCCCCTTTTTATTTGCTATGTACTGGCGTTGATAGTGCATTGGGCAGCTCCTTTGTACTTCAAGCAAAGTTAAGTGGGATGAATCATGGCTGCACCTGGTGAAACATTAACACCGCAGGGCTATATCCAGCATCACCTTACCAACCTTACCGTTGGTGAAGGTTTCTGGACATGGCATATTGATTCATTGCTCTTTTCGGTTGGTCTTGGCGTGCTGTTTCTGTGGTTGTTCCGCAGCGTTGGTAAAAAAGCAACCTCTGGCGTTCCCGGTAAGCTTCAATGCTTTATCGAGATGATCGTCGAGTTTGTCGACAACAGCGTTAAAGATACATTCCACGGTCGCAATGCTTTGATTGCACCTCTTGCTCTGACTATTTTTATGTGGGTATTCATGATGAACCTCATGGATATGGTGCCAGTTGACTGGATACCACATACTGCCGCTTTGGCCGGTGTGCCTTATCTGAAGATAGTACCGACTACTGACCTTAACATCACTTTCAGCCTCGCGTTGGGCGTGTTTGTGCTGATTATTTACTACAGCATCAAGGTCAAAGGTGTGTCAGGATTTGCGAAAGAACTGACGCTACAGCCCTTCAACCATTGGGCAATGATACCCGTCAACTTCCTGCTCGAAACTGTTACCTTGATAGCTAAACCTATTTCATTGGGGCTACGTCTTTTTGGTAACTTGTATGCAGGTGAGTTGATCTTCATCCTTATTGCGCTGATGTATGGTACCAACTTGGCGATTGCCGCTCTGGGTGTGACTTTGCAACTGGGCTGGCTGATCTTCCATATTCTGGTTATCACGCTGCAAGCGTTTATTTTCATGATGCTGACTATTGTTTATCTAAGCATGGCTCATGAAGATCATTAAGGACTGCTGAAGAAATTTTTTAAACTAAATCATCAACCAACACAGATTTAGATACTGGAGATACAGATGGAAACGATTCTGGGCTTTACTGCAATTGCTGTTGCTCTGCTCATTGGTTTGGGTGCACTGGGTACCGCTATCGGTTTCGGCCTTTTGGGTGGTAAGTTCCTGGAAGGCGCTGCGCGTCAGCCAGAAATGGCTCCTATGCTGCAAGTTAAGATGTTCATTGTAGCGGGTCTGCTCGACGCCGTGACCATGATCGGTGTAGGTATTGCACTTTACATGCTGTTTACTAACCCACTGGGTGCAATGCTGTAATAAACGCTTCTGTCTTAACTCTAAATAGGAGGCTGTTGTGAATATCAACGCTACCCTAATCGGTCAGACGGTCGCCTTTATTATCTTCGTGTGGTTCTGCATGAAGTTTGTATGGCCCCCTTTGATGAATGCCATCGAAGCGCGCCAGAAAAGGATTGCTGATGGTCTTGCTGACGCTGACCGTGCAGCAAAAGACCTGGAGTTGGCTCAAGCGAAAGCGACTGACCAACTGAAAGACGCCAAGGCTACAGCCAACGAAATCATTGAGTCTGCCAACAAGCGCAAGGCTCAGATTATTGATGAAGCCAAAGCTGAAGCAGACGCTGAGCGTGCGAAAATCATTGCTCAGGGTAAAGCAGAAATTGAAGCTGAACGTAATCGCGTGAAAGAGGAACTGCGTAAGCAGGTTGCGACTCTTGCCATCACTGGTGCAGAGAAGATCCTCGAGCGTTCGATTGATGAAGCCGCCCAAAGCGACATAGTTAATAAACTAGTTGCTGAAATTTGATAAGGGAGTTGAGTTATGGCTGAGTTAACCACCATTGCTCGCCCTTACGCTAAGGCAGCTTTTGACTTTGCTGTTGAACATCAAGCAGTAGAAAACTGGGCAGAAATGCTCGATTTCGCGGCAATGGTGAGTGAAAACGAATCCATGAAGCCACTGCTGGCTGGATCTATGTCCAGCAATAAGCTAGCTGCACTCTTTATCAATATCTGTGGCGAGCAAATTGATGAGCACGGTCAAAATCTGATCAAGGTAATGGCTGAAAACGGTCGCTTGGAGGTACTGTCTGCTGTATCTCAGCTCTATGCTGAGTTTCGCCACGAATGGGCTAAGGAAATCGAAGCCAACGTGGTATCTGCTACTGAGCTTAGCTCTGAGCAGCAACAGCAGATCAGTGTTTCTTTAGAGAAACGTCTCGCACGCAAAGTTAAGCTGAATTGCAGCGTCGATGCCGAGCTTATCGCCGGTATTATTATCAAGGCAGGGGATCTGGTGATAGATGGATCCGTCCGCGGCAAATTAAACCGCCTGTCTGATAAGCTGCAGTCGTAATTGGGAGTTTGAGCATGCAACTGAATTCCACTGAAATCAGCGATCTGATTAAGCAGCGGATCGAGCAGTTCGAAGTCGTCAGTGAAGCCCGCAACGAAGGTACTATCGTTTCGGTCAGTGACGGCATCATCCGCATTCACGGCCTGGCCGATGTAATGCAGGGTGAGATGATCGAACTGCCTGGCAACCGTTATGCAATCGCGTTGAACCTTGAACGTGATTCTGTAGGTGCCGTAGTTATGGGTCCTTATGCCGGTTTGGCTGAGGGCGTAAAAGTTAAAACCACTGGCCGTATTCTGGAAGTTCCAGTAGGTCGTGGTCTACTGGGACGTGTTGTTAACACTCTGGGTGAGCCAATCGACGGTAAAGGACCAATCGACAACGATGGTTTTGCACCTGTTGAAATGATTGCTCCTGGTGTTATTGAGCGTCAATCCGTATCTCAACCGGTACAAACCGGTTATAAGGCGGTTGATGCCATGATCCCTATCGGTCGCGGTCAGCGTGAGCTGATCATCGGTGACCGTCAAACTGGTAAAACTGCGATGGCTATTGACGCCATCATCAACCAGAAAGATTCCGGCATCAAGTGTGTGTACGTTGCAGTAGGCCAGAAGGCTTCTACTATTGCCAACGTAGTACGCAAGCTGGAAGAGCACGGTGCTCTGGCCAACACTATTGTTGTGGTTGCTACTGCTTCTGAAGCGGCTGCCCTGCAATACCTGGCACCATACTCTGGTTGTACCATGGGTGAATATTTCCGTGACCGCGGTGAAGATGCACTGATCGTTTACGATGACCTGTCCAAGCAGGCTGTTGCTTATCGTCAGATCTCACTGTTGCTGAAGCGTCCACCAGGCCGTGAAGCTTACCCAGGTGACGTATTCTATCTACACTCTCGTCTGCTGGAACGTGCTTCCCGCGTGAACGAAGAGTACGTTGAGAAGTTCACCAATGGCGAAGTAAAAGGCAAGACTGGTTCTTTGACCGCTCTGCCAATTATTGAAACCCAGGCAGGTGACGTATCTGCGTTCGTACCGACCAACGTAATTTCTATTACCGATGGTCAGATCTTCCTTGAAACCGACCTGTTCAACTCTGGCCTACGTCCAGCGGTTAACCCAGGTATCTCTGTTTCTCGTGTAGGTGGTGCGGCTCAGACCAAGATCATCAAGAAACTGTCCGGCGGTATCCGTACTGCTCTGGCACAGTATCGAGAGCTTGCTGCGTTCTCACAGTTTGCGTCTGACCTTGACGATGCAACTCGTGCCCAGCTGGAGCACGGTGAGCGTGTAACCGAACTGATGAAGCAAAAGCAATACGCTCCTATGAGCGTAGCTGACCAAGCTGTATCTATTTTTGCAGCTGAAAAAGGCTACCTGAAAGGTATTGAGCTGAAGAAGATCGGTGACTTCGAAGCCGCTCTGCTCTCTTTCATGAACGGCGAGCATGCTGAGCTGATGAAGCTGATCAACGATAGCGGTGATTACAATGCCGAAATCGAAGCTGAGCTGAAGGCTGGTCTCGACAAGTTCGTGGCAACCCAAACCTGGTAAATACATGCGAGGTGTCATAAGGCACCTCAGGTCCAGATTGGAGAGTAGAGATGGCCGGCGCTAAAGAGATTAAAACCAAGATCGCGAGTGTGAAAAACACTCAGAAGATCACGTCCGCCATGGAAATGGTGGCAGCCAGCAAAATGCGCAAGGCGCAGGATCGCATGGCTGCAAGCCGTCCATATGCGGAGAGCATGCGTAAGGTGATCGGTCACGTCGCTCAGGGTTCTCTGGAGTACAAACACCCCTACCTGGAGGTGAGAGAACCCAAGCGGGTTGGTTACATAGTAGTGGCAACCGACCGTGGCCTTTGTGGTGGTCTGAACGTCAACCTTTTCAAGAAGGTTGTCGCAGACGTGAAAAGCTGGAAAGAGCAAGGTGCGGAAGTTGAATTCTGCCCTATCGGTGCTCGCAGTGTTCAGTTTTTCAAAAGCTTTGGTGGCAAGGTGCAGGCCCATGCTTCAGGTTTAGGTGATGCTCCCAAGCTCGCTGACCTGATTGGTACTGTGCGGGTAATGCTCCAGGCTTACAACGAAGGCAAGCTGGATCGTCTGTATGTGGTATTCAACAAGTTTGTTAATACCATGACGCAGACTCCTGTGATCGAGCAGCTGCTACCTTTGCCTAAATCAGACGAAGATGACGTAGCGCATCGCTGGGACTACATCTATGAGCCAGATCCAAAGGTCTTGTTGGACAAGCTTTTGGTTCGTTATGTGGAGTCTCAGGTGTATCAGGGTGTCGTTGAAAACATTGCTTCCGAGCAGGCTGCCCGTATGGTGGCCATGAAGGCAGCAACAGACAACGCCGGCACGCTGATCGATGATCTGCAACTGGTATACAACAAGGCCCGTCAGGCGGCGATTACGCAAGAACTGTCGGAAATTGTGTCAGGTGCAGCCGCGGTTTAGGCTGGGTAACGAATACAAGTTTTAGAGGATTAATCATGAGCACAGGTACTGTTGTCCAAGTGATTGGCGCGGTTGTGGACGTTGAGTTTCCACAAGATACCGTACCTCAGGTATATGACGCTCTGAAGATCACAGGCGAAGGCGCCTGTAAAGGCTTGGTGCTGGAAGTTCAGCAACAGCTGGGTGGTGGTGTAGTTCGTACCATCGCCATGGGTTCTTCCGATGGTCTGCGTCGTGGTATCGAGGTAGAAAACTCTGGTTCACCAATTTCCGTTCCGGTTGGGGCTGCGACCCTTGGCCGTATCATGAACGTTCTGGGTGAACCTGTGGATGAAGCGGGCGCTATCGGTGAAGATGAGCGTTATATCATCCACCGTGATGCTCCTTCTTATGAAGAGCAATCTAACACCACTGAATTGTTGGAAACCGGCATCAAGGTTATTGACCTGGTATGTCCGTTCGCCAAGGGTGGTAAAGTAGGTCTGTTCGGTGGTGCGGGTGTTGGTAAGACAGTTAACATGATGGAACTGATCAACAACATCGCTAAAGCCCACTCAGGTCTGTCCGTATTCGCCGGTGTAGGTGAGCGTACCCGTGAAGGTAACGACTTCTACTACGAGATGAAAGACTCAGGCGTACTGGACAAGGTAGCCATGGTGTACGGTCAGATGAACGAGCCACCAGGTAACCGTCTGCGTGTTGCTCTGACCGGTCTGACTATGGCCGAGAAGTTCCGTGACGAAGGTCGTGACGTACTGTTGTTCGTTGACAACATCTACCGTTACACCCTGGCTGGTACCGAAGTATCGGCACTGTTGGGTCGTATGCCTTCTGCTGTGGGTTATCAGCCAACACTGGCTGAAGAGATGGGTGTTCTGCAAGAACGTATTACTTCTACCAAAGTGGGTTCTATCACTTCGGTACAAGCGGTATACGTACCTGCGGATGACTTGACTGACCCAAGCCCAGCAACCACCTTCGCTCACTTGGATGCGACCGTGGTACTGTCTCGTCAAATCGCTTCTCTGGGTATCTACCCAGCGGTTGACCCACTGGATTCCACCTCTCGTCAGCTGGATCCACAGGTTGTTGGCCAAGAGCACTATGACGTGGCAAACGGTGTACAGACAGTTCTGCAGCGTTACAAAGAGCTGAAAGACATCATCGCTATTCTGGGTATGGACGAGTTGTCAGATGACGACAAGATGACAGTATCCCGCGCCCGTAAGATCGAGCGTTTCCTGTCTCAGCCATTCCACGTAGCTGAAGTCTTTACCGGTTCTCCAGGTAAGTACGTGCCCCTGAAAGACACCATCCGTGGCTTCAAGGGAATTCTGGACGGTGAGTTCGACCACCTGCCAGAGCAAGCGTTCTACATGGTTGGTTCTATCGACGAAGCCGTTGAGAAAGCCAACAAGAAATAACTAGGCAATATTGCATAGTTTGGTAAGGAGAACGGGATGGCAGCCATGACAGTACAGCTTGATATCGTCAGTGCAGAGAGCAAAATCTTCTCAGGCCTTGTTGCCCATTTACAGGTAACTGGTTCTGAGGGTGAACTGGGTATTATGCCCGGCCACACTCCGCTGCTGACCAATATCAAACCTGGCATGGCGCGCATCGTCAAACAAAATGGTCAGGAAGAGGTGTTTTACCTTTCAGGTGGTTTACTGGAAGTTCAACCCAACTCCGTGTCCGTATTGGCTGATGTTGTAATGCGTGCCGATGAGATTGACGAGCAGGCTGCAGTAGAAGCCAAGCGTCGTGCAGAAGCCCATATGGCCGATGCCGGTGCTGACTTCGATTATGCTGCGGCAGCAATTGAACTGGCTAAAGCCGTGGCTCAGTTGCGGGTCGTTGAGACCATCAAGAAGAACATTGCCAGATAACAGCACTGCTGAAAAAAGGCGCCTCAGGGCGCCTTTTTTGTGTCTGTTATTCCTATTGTCCAAGCAGGTTTGCAAGCTTCCAAGCTGCCTGAGCGCTGCATTTTTACCGCGATTCCGGTACACTTGCGCCAGCCCAAAGAAAAGGAATCTCTCATGTCATTGAATGTTGTTATTCTCGCCGCCGGGAAAGGGACCCGGATGCGTTCTGATCTACCCAAAGTTCTGCATAAGGTCGCCCATAAACCCATGGTGCAGCATGTGATTGATACGGCTCATTCACTAAATGCCGACAAAATCAATCTGGTTTATGGTTATGGCGGCGATAAGCTGATGACGGAACTGGGCGAGCAACCGCTTAACTTTGTGCTGCAGGCTGAACAGCTGGGCACAGGGCACGCGGTAGCCCAGGCGATTCCCCATATAGATGACAATGACACTGTCTTGGTGCTCTATGGCGACGTTCCCCTCACCCGTAAGGAAACACTGGAAGCTTTGCTTGCTGTCAGGCAAAACGATGGCGTAGCCGTACTGACAGTGCATCTGGATGACCCAAGCGGCTATGGCCGTATGGTGCGCGAGCATGGCAAGGTAGTTGGCATAGTCGAACAGAAAGATGCTTCTCCCGAGCAACTCAAGATTAATGAGATCAACAGCGGCATCATGGCATTGCCGGGCAAACAATTAAAAAACTGGCTTGGGCGCTTGGAAAACAACAATGCTCAGGGCGAGTACTATCTTACCGATGTGATCGCCATGGCTCACGCCGATGGGGTGGCCATAGATACGGCTCATCCTGTTAATTCCATTGAGACTGAAGGCGCCAACAACAGAGTGCAGTTGGCGGCGTTGGAACGTGCTTATCAGCAGCGCTGTGCAGAAGCCTTGATGCTGGATGGGGCTAACCTAAGGGATCCGGCACGCATTGATGTTCGCGGTGAAGTGACAGTCGGCATGGATGTGATGATCGACGTCAATGTGATCTTCGAAGGTAAAGTGGTGCTGGGTAATAATGTGACTGTGGGTGCCGGCGCTATCCTTATTGATTGTGAGATAGCCGATAACGCCGAGATTAAGCCTTACAGCATAGTCGAGGGCGCCAAGTTGGGTGATGGCGCCAGTGCCGGCCCGTTTGCTCGTCTGCGTCAGGGCGCTGAACTTAAGCAGGATGCCCATATAGGCAATTTTGTTGAAATGAAGAAAGCCATACTCGGTGTGGGCTCCAAGGCTGGACATCTGGCTTACCTCGGAGATGCACGCATTGGCCAAGGGGTAAATATAGGTGCAGGTACCATTACCTGTAACTATGATGGCGCCAATAAACATCTGACCGTTATTGAAGATGAGGTGTTTGTCGGTAGTGACACCCAGTTGGTTGCTCCTGTCACCATAGGTAAAGGAGCGACTCTGGGAGCCGGTTCCACTGTAACCCGTGATGTCGGCGCCGATGAGTTGGTTATCACCCGAGTTAAACAGAAACATATCAAGGGTTGGAAGCGTCCACAAAAGCAAAAGAAATAATTCCTCTAATTGAAAGCACCCACTCGGGTGCTTTCAATCTCACAAACCCGTCAATGGGTTTGAAGTCAATCATATTTAATTGTAAATATCTGTAAAGAAACTTAAATACTAATCCTTCTCATTTATATTTGCTGGCAAAAATAGAACTGATTGCCGGTCCGGCATAGAGAATGAGGTGATTATGAGGTTTAAGTTTTCCTGTGTAGGTATGGCTGTGGTGGCCGCTATATCTTCAATGCCACTGGCGGCAGAGCAAGTGCCAGAAGACATTGAGCGTATCAGTGTTACCGGCCGTAGCTTCAATGATTATAAGACTGGCGTCGCCTCTGGCGCGATGCGTGGTGATATTAATCTGATGGATACACCTCAATCCGTTACCGTTATCCCCGACTTTGTTACTGATGAACAGCTGGCAACCAACCTGGCTGAAGTATTGGTGAATGACTCAAGCGTGACCAGTGGCAGTGAAAAATGGAATCGCCAGGTATTTAATATTCGTGGCTTTGAGTTGGACTCTGGTTCTGGGTACCTGATCAATGGTCAGCAGCAGTGGTCGCACTATGTGCAACCTATTGAAACTCTGCAGCAGGTAGAAGTGCTTAAGGGCCCCTCCAGTATGCTCTACGGCCAGTCAGGCCCTGGTGGCTTGATCAATATGGTGACCAAGAAGCCGACCTACGACACACTGTTTAACCTGGGATTTGATACCGATGATAACGGCTCTACCCGCTTTCAACTGGATGCCGGTGGTAGTCTAAACGAAGCTCAGACTATCCGTTATCGCACTGTGCTGGTTAAGCAGGATACCCAGTATTGGCGTGAATATCAGAATGGTGAAAATCAGGAAAGAGATCGTTGGTTGGGCTACCTGAATCTGGAGTTTGATATTACCGATGATCTTTTGCTGTCACTGAAATATGACCGTACCCAAGATAAAACCGGAATAGACCGTGGCGGTTGGTTGAACAGCAAGGGTGAGCTCATTGGTGGTCGGGATATTATCTGGGATATGCCATGGGCGTTTACTGACAATACCATCGAAAACTTAGGGGCCGAACTCACTTACTTTATCAGCGACAACTGGAAAGTGAAGGCCGGCTATAATGATCAGCAGTTCAACCGCCAAAGGTTGGACTCTCTTCCAAGTTTGATCAAAGGTTCTGAGGATCCATTTACTGATGGCTACACTGTGAGTCCATTCGATCGTTATGATGATTGGCAACATAAAACAGGATTCATTGATATTACCGGTAACTTCAGTACCGGCGTTTTGGAACATCAGTTCCTGATCGGTGCCAATATGTTGGACTACTACTATGGGCAGTTGCGCGAAAAAGGCGAAAGTGTTTCTGTTATGCCTGGCCAGCCCATCGCAAATCCAGGTTTGGACTATCATAACGATACTTCACTCAGTGAAAGCGACTATAAGCACTATGGTTTCTATATTCAGGACCTGGTTACTATCAATGAACAGTGGAAACTGTTGGCCGGTGTTCGTTATGACGAACAAAAGAAAGATGGTGCCGGGAACAACAGTTATGCCGTTTCACCTAAATTTGGGGTGATCTATTCGCCGATGGATAACGGCAGTATCTATGTCAATTACTCAAAGAGCTTCAGTCCCCAAGGGAGCGTTAATGATCCTAATGATGTCAATGACAAGATGAATCTGGATCCTGAATATGGGGAACAGTATGAAATAGGCACCAAGTGGGAACTGTTCGATGGTGGGTTATTACTGACAGGCGCCGTGTTTGATATAACCGTCTCCAATGTTACCGTGACTCAAGACTTAGGGGCAGGTGAATCAATAACAACTCAGAGTGGTGAACAGCGTCATAAAGGGTTTGAGATGGGCGCTCAGGGACGACTCAGTGATAAGTGGTTTATGACAGGTTCCATGATGTATCTGGATGCAGAGTATGATCGCCCTGCAGAAGATAGTCTCAATGGTAAAACGCCGATAGATGCGCCTGAGTGGTCGGCCAATATCTGGACCCGTTATGAGATGACAGAAGCGTTGGCTCTGAATTTTGGTGCTGTCTATGTCGGTGAACGCTTTGCCGATAAAGAGAACATGATCACCAAAGATGGTTATGTACGTTTTGACCTGGGCGCTGCCTACACTATGGATGTGATGGGAACAGATGTCAGCGTAAGGGTTAACATGAAGAATCTGTTTGATAAAGAATATCTTGCCGGCGGTACCAATACAGATGTGACTGTTGGTGAAGGTCGTCATGTGAGCCTGGCGCTGGAAGCCAAGTTTTAATCGCCAATAGATAACATGCCAACAGCAATGCCGGCCACTCCAGTGGCTGGCATTTTTTATGGATGAAATCTAATGCTTTCGGCTTATTGGGGCGCGCCCAGGCTCGGGCTGGCTTTAAGGCATGCCTGTATATCGGCTGAACTACTAACGAGCTTTTTTCACTCAGCAATTGCGTTTAGGTTTCGAAGTTATATAATTCGCCTTTCGAATCGAAACTTATTCAATCTGGAATGACCAAACGCAACACCCAACAAAGGCGTCACGCCATAGTTACCCTGCTGCAGCAGCAGGGTGAAGTCAGTGTCGATGCCTTGGCGCTGAAGTTTGAAACTTCGGAAGTGACCATACGTAAAGACTTGGCAGCCCTGGAGAAAACCGGTTTGCTGCTGCGTCGTTATGGTGGTGCCGTCGTTGTTCCTCAAGAGATAACCCAGACCTTGTCTGAACCGCCTTCCCGCAATAAGTTGGCCATAGCTCAGGCCGCTGCCGGGCTTATCAAAGATCATAATCGCATCATCATAGATTGTGGCAGCACCACTTTGGGACTTATTCCTGAGCTTAACGATAAGCGCGGGCTGGTGGTCATGACCAATTCCCTGCAGTTGGCCAATGCGATACATGAATTGGAAAACGAGCCCACACTCTTGATGACGGGGGGCACCTGGGACCCCCACTCCGAATCTTTTCAAGGACAGGTGGCTGAGCAAGTACTGCGTTCCTACAACTTTGACCAGCTTTTTATCGGCGCCGATGGCATTGACTTGCAGCGAGGCACCACCACTTTCAATGAGTTGATTGGGCTGAGCCGGGTGATGGCGGAAGTTTCCCGGGATGTAGTGGTGCTGCTCGAATCGGAAAAGGTGGGCCGCAGAATTCCTAATCTTGAGTTGCCCTGGGAGTTGGTCACTACCCTGGTGACAGATAATAGGCTGCCAGATGCAGCCGCTGAAAGTATTTCAAATCAAGGGGTAAAGCTGATCTTGGCCCCTTTTACAGCGTAAACTTTAAACTAAGCGGATATTGATATGTGTGGAATTGTTGGCGCAGTAGCGCAAAGGGATGTTGCTGAAATCTTGATCGAGGGACTGAAACGCCTGGAATATCGTGGCTATGATTCGGCCGGTGTGGCTGTCATTCACCAAGGTGAACTGACCCGTACCCGCAGAGTTGGCAAGGTGCAGGAGTTGGCCGATGCCTTGCAAACTGCTCCTTTGGCCGGTGGTACCGGCATCGCCCATACCCGCTGGGCGACCCATGGTGAGCCCAGTGAGCGCAACGCGCATCCACATCAATCCGGCAGTGACATAGCCGTGGTGCACAACGGGATTATTGAAAATCACGCTAAGTTGCGGGAGATGCTCAAGGGCTTAGGCTATCAGTTCAACTCAGATACAGATACAGAAGTCATTTGTCATCTGGTCGACCATGAGCTCAAGTCTGCCCCCGGCTTGCTGGCGGCGGTACAAGCCACAGTCAAACAACTGGAAGGTGCCTATGGCACTGTGGTCATCGACCGCCGCGACCCTGAACGGCTGGTGGTCGCCCGCAGTGGCAGCCCATTGGTAATAGGCTTTGGCCTGGGAGAAAACTTCGTCGCCTCGGATCAACTGGCACTGCTGCCGGTGACCCGTACTTTTGCCTTTCTGGAAGAGGGCGATGTTGCCGAAGTGACTCGCCGTGAGGTTCATATCTATGATCTTGACGGAAACCCGGTAGTGCGTGAAAAGAAAGAATCTGAAATCACTCATGATGCCGGTGACAAGGGCGAGTATCGTCACTATATGCTTAAAGAGATCTATGAGCAGCCAATGGCGCTGGCCCGTACTCTCGAAGGCCGAATAGCCCAGCAGCAGGTGCTGGATACAGCCTTTGGTGATAATGCTGCCGAGCTTCTCAAAGAGATCAAACATGTACAGATCATTGCCTGTGGTACCAGTTACCATGCCGGTATGGCGGCACGTTATTGGCTGGAAGATTGGGCCGGTGTTTCCTGTAATGTGGAAATTGCTTCTGAATTCCGCTACCGCAAGTCGCATCTGTTCCCCAACAGCCTGTTGGTCACCATTTCTCAATCCGGTGAAACGGCCGATACCCTGGCGGCAATGCGTTTGGCCAAAGAGATGGGGTACAAGGCAACCTTGACCATATGTAACGCCCCCGGATCCTCGCTGGTTCGCGAGTCCGATATGGCATATATGATGAAAGCCGGTGCCGAGATAGGTGTGGCTTCCACCAAGGCCTTTACCGTGCAGTTGGCCGGTTTGTTGATGCTGACGGCGGCACTGGGACGTTATAACAGCATGAGTGTGGAAATGCAGGCGGCAATCGCCCAGAGTTTGCAGTCTATGCCGGCTAAAGTGGAGCAGGCTCTGGGGTTGGATGACGCCATAGCTGAGTTGGCTGAAGACTTTGCCGATAAGAGTCATGCCTTGTTCCTGGGACGTGGCGATCAGTATCCCATTGCGATGGAAGGCGCGCTGAAGCTGAAGGAGATTTCCTATATTCATGCCGAAGCTTATGCATCCGGAGAGCTGAAACATGGACCATTGGCGCTGATCGATGCCGACATGCCTGTGATAGTGGTTGCACCCAATAATGAACTGCTTGAAAAGCTTAAGTCCAATGTGGAAGAAGTGCGTGCCCGTGGTGGTTTGATGTATGTGTTTGCTGATGTTGATGCTGAATTTGCATCCGATGACACCATGAAGGTAATTCCTGTGCCACATTGTGATGAGTTTATGGCACCGCTTATTTACACTATTCCGCTGCAGTTGCTGTCATACCATGTTGCCCTGATCAAAGGGACTGATGTGGATCAGCCAAGAAACTTGGCCAAGTCGGTTACTGTAGAGTAATTGGCCGGAATCAAGCGCAAGCCTGAAAGTGTTGCCACTAATCGCCTGAGTGTATGCTCAGGCGATTAATTGCGTTAGCCGCTGCTGCTTTTTTGCTTCGTATCTCTTCCAGACCTTTTCGTGGAAGTAGAAAACAACAGTGTTGATGCTGGGTTCTATCAGGGCCACGGCACCACCTATAAGCGCACTGCCGGTAAGCAGGTAAGTGATGGTAAAGGCTACGCTGAAGTGCAGTATGGCAAAGGTCATTGTCTTAATCATGGTGGTTCTCCTCTCTCGATAATTTAATGATAATAATTCTCATTAATAATTAAAAGGGGGTTTAACAGATTAATTTGACCGTTTTTATCTATTAAAAAGGCCGCTTATGCGGCCTTTAGTAGTCTAAGGCTATCAGTAATGCCAAGGGAAGCTGGAAAAGTCCTGATCGCGTTTTTCAAGAAACGCGTCTCGGCCTTCCTGGGCCTCGGCTGTGCCATAGGCTAAACGGGTCGCTTCACCGGCAAACAGTTGCTGGCCAACCAAACCATCATCAGGCAGGTTAAAGCCATATTTGAGCATGCGCATTGCGGTTGGGGACTTGGAGTTGATCTCCTTGGCCCAGCGCAGAGCTTCGGTTTCAAGTTCTGCATGAGGAACCGAACGGTTAACCATGCCCATGGCAAAGGCTTCATCGGCACTGTAGTTAAAGCCACAGAAAAATATTTCTCTTGCCCGCTTCTGACCTATCATCTTCGCCAGATAAGCGCTGCCATAGCCAGAATCAAAGCTGGCTACATCCGGGTCTGTCTGTTTGAAAACGGCGTGTTCTTTCGATGCCAGTGTCAGATCGCACACTACATGCAGGCTGTGACCGCCACCAACCGCCCAACCGGGAACTACGGCTATGACGACCTTGGGCATAAAGCGGATCAAGCGCTGTACTTCGAGAATGTGCAGGCGGCCCATGCGAGCCAAATCGGCCTTGCCGGCTTCCTCACCTTCATATTTGTAGCCGTCTTTGCCGCGAATACGCTGATCGCCACCGGAGGAGAAGGAATATTGCCCTTTGGCTGATGGGCCATTACCTGTTAACAGCACACAACCTACATCAGACCATTGCCGGGCGTGGTCCAGAGCTATGTAAAGTTCATCAACTGTCTTGGGACGAAAAGCGTTCAGACAGTCGGGACGGTTAATGGCAATTCGCACCGTACCTTGAGATTTGGCTCTGTGGTAAGTGATGTCTTCAAAAGCGAACCCGGCAACCTCTTCCCACAATTCAGGTTCAAAAGTATCGGAAACAAAAGATGTCATAACAAACAGCCCCTATATTGATAATGGCTCAAAGGCTAGGTGGATTGGCGTGGGAGGTCAATGATTTCAGGTGCGGGTTTTGCAACAGTCGACAAAACCCGGTGCTTTATTCAGAGGTTATCACAGATGAACAACAGGTTATCTTTGCTGAAAACCGGATGAGATATGACATTGCCACGACAATACTCGTCCTTGAAGTCCATTAAAGTCTCTGGCGAGGTCAGTATGCCGTCCAACTCCTGCAGCTCTGAAGCTGACAAACGCTCGGCAATATCGGCCTTGAGGCGGGCCTTTTTCTGATCGAGGCGAATGATCTGTGTGCCCGTCATGGCATCCAGCTTGCGTTCAATTTTCTTTACTAATGCTTCGGTTTGGGCAATAGGCTCATCGAGCTTATCTGTCTGAGTGACCAAGTAATAAAGCACTCCGGCCAATATTGCCAAAATAATCCAGCCTTTCATCATTTAGTCCAACTAAGGTTAATAACCCTTGTGTTACAAGGTATAATACGCCAGTTTTTATACAATAAGCAGTAAAAGGCTGTAAAGATGAGTGAAGAGTCGAGCAATAAGGATTATTCGAAAGCCAATCGAATCAAGATTCACCAGCCTGATGCGAGTAAAGCAGACCGCTTTAATCCTCGCAACCGAATTTACGTTCGTGCGGTTGATGGTCTATGGAGTTCGTTAAGGCGGCGGATGGGATGGATAGCTATGCTGTTTTTCCTGATTTTGCCCTGGCTTCCCTGGGGAGATAGGCAGGCAGTCTGGTTTAACCTGGCAGAGCAGAAGTTTCATGTATTCGGCCTGACTATCTGGCCTCAGGATCTGACGTTGCTGGCAGCCTTGTTTATGATTGCTGCCTTCGCACTGTTTTTTGTCACTACCTACCTGGGAAGGGTCTGGTGCGGTTACACCTGCCCGCAGACAGTGTGGACCTTCATCTTTATCTGGTTTGAAGAAAAGCTCGAAGGGGCACGCAACAAAAGGATGAAGTTGGATCAGATGCCCTGGAGTTTTGACAAGCTCTGGCGCAAAACGGCCAAGCATACTGCTTGGTTGCTGATTTCCCTGCTGACGGCCATGACATTTGTGTCTTACTTTGTGCCCTCCAGAGAAGTATACCTCGAGGTGTTTACCTTACAGGCCAGCGGCGCCGTGTACTTTTGGGTTATTCTCTTCACTTTGGCAACCTATGGTAATGCCGGCTGGATGCGGGAAATCATGTGTATTCACATGTGTCCCTATGCGCGTTTCCAGGCGGCCATGTTCGATAAGAACACTTATATTGTTGGCTATGACACCAAGCGTGGTGAAACTCGCGGCCCCCGTTCCCGTAAGGCAGATCCCAAAGCTCTGGGGCTGGGCGACTGTATCGATTGCGATCTCTGTGTTCAGGTTTGTCCGACAGGGATTGATATCCGTAATGGCCTGCAGTACGAATGTATCAACTGCGGCGCCTGTATCGATGCCTGCGACTCCACCATGGAACGTATGGGATATGCCAAAGGCCTTATCAGTTACACCACGGAAAACAAACTGGAAGGGATCAAGGAAAAAGTGCTGCGTCCCAAGCTGGTGGGCTATGGTGTTGTGCTTACTGCGATGATTTTGGTGTTCATTTACGCCAGTGCCAATATCGCCCCTGTGCGCATCGATATCATTCGTGACCGGAATCAGCTCTATACCGAGAATACTCAGGGGATGACAGAGAATACCTTCACTTTGAAGATATTGAACAAAACAGAAACGGCCCACGAGTACCAGATGCACATTGATGGGTTAAATAACTATAAGTGGTACGGTCCACAAACAGTGCAGATTGCGGCCGGTGAAGTATTGACGCTGCCAATCAGTGTGGCGGTCGACCCTGTGGAGCTGAAACGTCCCATTACCAAGATAGACTTTATTGTCACAACCGAAGTCAATGGTGAGACGGTTGAAGCCAAACAGGAGTCCCGTTTCTTCGGGCCTTAAGCTTTAGTAAGCGACGCTAGATAGATAAAAAGGGGCGTGAGCCTAATGCCGTTCACTTAGTGTGAACGGCATTTTTCTTAGGCTTAATGGGATACTTGTTTTTACTCATTTTTAACGCACGTGGATAGGCTCTATCGCGTTTCCCATCAAGCTTGAACTGCCTCGCATTACGCACTATGTCCAAGACATCTCTCGGGACATTTCCGGGCGTTTGAGATGACAGCTGAGTCAGTTTAAAAATGATATAACTCGATGCATCTCTAAAGCTTAATTGGTTCGGATGTAACGACGGTAAGCTTTTAGCCATCAACACCATCTTGTATCTGATGAGGTTATAGGCCAACAGTACCCCCCACAATTCTTGGATAACCAGCTCTGGCAATTGACTGCGTAACGTAAAGCGACTCTCCAGAAGATGCTGCTTCATCTCCCGATAGCCCACTTCTATCTCCCATCGATGAGCATATAAATCCGCTATTTCTGCCCCCGGATAACGCAAGGGGTCCGTTAATGAGGTCAAAATGGAAACCGACTT
>NZ_JBKORF010000012.1:333-26507 GCF_047314685.1 Shewanella sp. BJSY2023SW001 | reverse complement strand
TGCAGGTAAAGACCTGACCGGCAAAGATGGTATTCTCACCCCACTCATTAAACAGCTTACTGAAGCGGCCCTCAATGTTGAGCTCGACCAACATCGGCAATAAACAAAATTCTGGGTTTAGGTATGCATTAAGGGATGATGGTGACGAAACCGAACAATACCTTAAGGCAGTTGTTATTCGTTCAACGACCTGTTCAAAACGTCTTTATAAATTCTTGATTTAGAAAAACAACATCAAATTGACACTGTAATTAACTATACTCTGATGTGTTTTGATATTAATTATTAACTTTACCAGTTTAGTGACGGTTAATTAAATATTCACTTGTTCGGTAAAGCCAAGGTTTTTAATATCCACCCATTCGGTAAACAAGCTACACCACCCGCAAGGTATGACCAGTTGATGTTTATTGAATATTTAATTTGACAATTTATCTGATACGTGATTATTCTGACGTACGTTCAAAACTCTTTGATGTTCAGATTTAATAACCAAAAATGGAACTATTAAATGAACGGACTCTTTAGAAAAGAAGCACTTGATTATTCCAGCAAGAGGTTACTGGGGAGTATATCCCTAGCTCAACATATATCCGTGTATCTTATCGTTTTTCCTCTTCTCTTCACTGTATCAACTTGCATTTCATTTCTATTCCTTTCTGAGTATTCTCGTAAAGAGACGGTGCAAGGTTTTTTAGTGCCTAGTTCAGGTGTTATAAAAGTTTATTCCAGTCGCTCTGGTACTATTGAAAGTATTTATGTAAAAGGAGGTTCGAAGGTTCAGAAAGGAGAATTAATCGCTAAAGTTTTATTATCAAGACCACAGTTAAATGGGATTGACCTGAGTGAAACCTTGCTTTCAGGGTTAAAGTCGCAATTATCCTTACTTGAGCAAGATGAGAAAAATACTGTTTTGGTGGCTAAACTAGATTTGCAGCGGCTTAAGCAGAAGGTTCTGGATTTGACCGAGACTGAAAAGGTTCTTGAGCGCCAACAGTTACTGCTTGATAAAAAACACAAGTTACAACAACAAGAGTTTGAGCGTTTCAATAAAATATACAGCAATGGTTATTTATCGGAAACAGAACATCAATCTCAGCAGCAAAAATTATTGCAAATTGCACAGGAAATGGAATCCAACAAGTCTAACATAGTTAATATTAGCGCTCAGTTAAATGAAGCCAAGGCAGAGGTCGCTAGTCACCCCCATCAAACAGAATTGAGGCTTGCCGATATAGCCAGGCGTAAAACCGATGTGCAGCGGCAGGTTGATGAAACCCAAAATGGCTATGAGTTCAGTATTATCGCCAAAGAAGCAGGGGTGGTGACATCCATTGCGGTAAAAGAAGGGGAGTTCTTACCGACGAATAGGCCGCTCCTTAGCATCATTCCTGAGGGTGCGCAGTTGGTAGCTGAGCTGTTACTTCCGACACGTTCGGCGGGTTTCGTCAAGCTAAGAGATGAAGCGAGACTCAGATTTGATGCATTCCCGTACCAGAGATTTGGTTTTCTGGCAGCTACTGTGTCGCGGATAGATAAATCTTTACTATTGCAGGGCGAGGCGGATATACCAGTGCAGCTTGATGAACCGGTTTACCGGGTGCAAACCACCTTGTCTCAGCAAAACATTAATGCTTACGGCGAAGAGTTTGCGCTAAAGCCCGGGATGTTGCTGGAAGCGGACATTATTTTGGATAAACGCTCGCTGTCGGATTGGCTATTGGATCCCATCTATAACCTCAAAGGCAGGGTGGGTTAAATGACTCTTTGTGAAATAAGCTTGGTAGAATTTAGCTTGTTTGACGCTGCCTTAAATGTAGCAGAGTCCACTGTAGCAGTGTGACTAATCGGCGAACAGGCTAAAAGGTAGGGCAAAGGTTTCGCAGCCGGCCATATCTTTGAAAGACGCTCGAAGACATTTTGAAAGAAATGTCACCCGATGAAAGCTTCAAGCACTCATAATATCCATGTTAAGGAAAAGTATTATGCAAGAATTAAAAATGGACGAGTTAGTGCAGGTGAATGGTGGGATAGCACCTCTTGCTGTTATGGCTGGCGCTCACATGGCAAAATCTCTGTATTTGTCATATAGAGTTTATAAAGCAGCTAAGGCTATCCACTAAGTAATATTTGGAGGGGCGCGGCTATATTCGCGCCTTATTGACTATGTTCTACAAGTACTATTTTGAAGGAAAATGCTACAACCTGGTTAATAACTGGTTTTGTGGATTGCACATTTATTACGGAGATAAATTAATTTATAGAGAAAATACTGATCTTCCTGAACGAAAAATTGTAGAGAATTTCAATTTTTCGCATGAAGGTACTGACTTTAAGGTTCAAGCAACTAAGAAATGGTTTTCTATCGATTTTAGGGTTTTCCATCTGAAAGGTGCAGAAGAAACCAAGTTGGATTTACACACCTGTCTAGATTATTTTAGATGGATTAAATTATCCTTGAGTTGGAAAGACGCAAACATACTCTTTAAAATTATTTTTTTATCAGAAGTCGCCTTCTTTACCATGGGATTTTGGCTTTTTATCAAAGGAGAGATAGTGGAAGGTGTAATACTGATTTTACTGGCATTAGCAACTATTATCCGCTTCGACATCAAACGTTAGGGCTCATGGTGTTTAAATAGTTATTATTAAAGCAGCCATATTTTAAGTGGAGTCATTAATAGCACTGTTTCTCTGATAATTGCAGTTCAATCTTAGTGATGCTAATAACTGTAAGTTTTGTAAGTTTTGTAAGTTTATCACATGAACATATCAACAGCTTTTTCTAACACGAATATTCTGTGGCCACTATGAATGAATACGCGAGCAAATAAATCAACTTGCCATGACCAGGATCATCATTGCACACCGCCCTAAAACTATTAAACAGACAGATAGGGTATTGGTGATGCACATAGGACAACTTCATACACCCGAATCTATACAGCAGCAAGGAGCGTAACTTGGTACTTAGGCAGTTTGGGTTAACTTCAATGGAAAGCTGCTTAAGTCAAAGGCACAGTCAAGGTTTTGCGGCCGACCATGCCTTTGAAAGGGCGCTTGATGAGCCCATCAAGCAAACACAACTTAGTAGTTTAATGTAAGGAATGCATTATGAAAGAATTAACTGTCAATGAGATTGAACAAGTGAATGGTGGTAATTGTTTATATGCTGGTCAAGAGTATAGTACCGGTTCAAAGTTAGAACAGGCTGGAGAAGTGTTAACATGTCAATCAGACGGCTCATGGGGTTAAGTTCATGAAAGTATTATTAATATTGGTTCTAATGCCTATATCTACATTTGCAGGTGACTGTGAGACATTAAAGTCTGCTAGTGTTAGCCATAAAAAAGTAGATGAAACGAAGTATTGTTACTATGAATCGAAAGAGTACTCACTAGGCTCTAGGCTTAAGCAGCTAGAACAGGTAATGGCATGTGTTAAAAGCAAGGCTAATGACCAGCTTATTTGGAGCAAGATTTAGCACATAGTATTAAATATGCTTCTTAATTCCAACACAAGGAATACGTTATGCACAAATTAACTATACATGAAACTGAAAATGTGTCAGGCGGGTTCCATTGGCTAGCTAATTTATTTGGTACACAAACAACATTGCTACCAATGCTACCAACCATTGAAGTCGAGATGGTTTAATTTACGGTCCGCCATGGACTTTCTATGGCGGACATCTATATTGATGGTGGGCACCTATATTATGAAGAAAAATCCAATCAAAGCTAGATGCCCAAAGTGTGGCTCTAACTCAATTAGGGTTTTACGTACTCCGAAAAATCTTATTTTGGAAGCGACAAACATTATTTCTTGGTCAATAATTGGTGTTGAGGTAAATGAAGTTTATGTTTCCTGTAATAATTGTGGAAGTATTTATAAAGGGTAATTTTATTTTGAATGGTGGATTCAATTCTGTATGAGTTGTTGGTTCTAGCGACACTTATTTGTATTAGTCGCGAGTTAATCTGACAGGAAATTTCGCTGCAACCAATGCCACAGCCACACTGTAGCAATCTGTCTTTAGGGCACGACGAATCTCACCGCAAGGATGATACGCACGAAATCTCAGGGGGATTTTATAGCGAAATGATAGGTAGTTTTGCGTAACTGGATGTACTGCATGATGTACCACACTTTGTAGCAAAAATTGATAACAAAGCTAAAAACACCATACAGAACATCCACTTACAGAATAGGTGAGTTGGCCTATAAGCCGGGTCCTGTTCTCCCGAAGGAGCGGCAGTCATTCCTCTAGGCCTGCAATCGCTCACAGGCTCAAGCAATCTACCCGGTTCCAACGCGAGCCACGCATTAATTCCGAAGAATAGTGGAACCCTATTTGATCTTGCTCCGGGTGGAGTTTACCGTGCCGCGAACTGTTACCAGCCGCGCGGTGCGCTCTTACCGCACCCTTTCACCCTTACCGGCCCGAAGGCAGGCGGTCTACTCTCTGTTGCACTGGTCGTCGGCTCACGCCGCCCAGACGTTATCTGGCACCCTGCTCTATGGAGCCCGGACTTTCCTCCCCGTTCTTGCGAACGCAGCGACTGCCCGGCCAACTCGGCGCGGATTATAGCCCATAGCGAGCCTCACACCAAGGCATTTCCTTACCAGCCCAGCTCCAGCCCTTTTTTATAGAGAGCGTTTTTCTTCAACCCATGGATCTGTGCCGCAATGGCGGCCGCCTTCTTCAGCGGTAATTCATCACAGAGTAGTTTGAGGGTATCCAGCGCCGCGGCGGGCGTTTCGTCTGCTTCTTCACTGACAAAACCGTGCAGCATAAGCACGATTTCACCGCGCTGCTGGTTGGCATCGGCTTCTACCTGCGCCAGCACTTCGGCCGTGGTGCCGCAGAGGAAGGTTTCAAAGGTCTTGGTCAGTTCCCGCGCCATCACCATCTGTCTATCCGGCCCCAGGACCTCCACCAGCGACTTGAGGCTGGGCAGAATTCTGTGGGGAGACTCATAGAAAATCAGGGTGCGCGGGTCTTCCCTAAGCGCCAGCAGTTTATCCTGGCGCCCTTTGTCTTTGGCCGGCAAAAAGCCTTCAAACGAGAAACGATCCGAGGGCAAGCCAGATGCCGACAGCGCGGCAATGGCGGCGCAGGGGCCTGGCAGCGGGATCACCGGATAACCGGCGGCGCGCACATGGGATACCAGGTGATAGCCGGGATCGGAAATCAGCGGCGTACCGGCATCGCTGATCAGCGCTATGGCTTCACCTTCGCCGAGGCGTTCGACAATCCACTGCGCCCGGGCACGTTCATTGTGGTCATGCAGCGCTGTCGTGCGGGTGTCTATGCCGAAGTGACTCAGCAATTTACCGCTGTGGCGAGTGTCTTCACAGGCGATCAACGCCACCTGATTCAGTACTTCCAGAGCCCTGGGGCTCAAGTCCCCCAGGTTGCCTATGGGAGTGGGAACTATATACAGCGCGACCGACAGGTCCATAACTACCTCGGAGATGAAAGTGCCGAGACTTTCGTCAGGCACAATAGAAGGTTAAACTAGAGCCAGCATCTTACCAGAGTGAAGCCCTGTGTTAAAAAGCCTGAATAGAGTTAAATACATTTCTGCTGCGATTTTGCTTGCCAGCCTGTGGGGCTGTGGCAGCACGCCATCGGCAGACAAAGATCAGCTGGCCGTCGTTTCTCTGGTCAGTGCCCCGCAAGCCCCAGCCGAGTATTTGGCATTTGCCGCCAAGGCGCCCAGCAAGGAAAACCGCGAGCGTTACCTGCTGTTGGCCGCCAATGCTTACCTCAAGCAAGGTGATACAGATGCCGCTGCAGATATTCTGCGTTCAATGCAGGCCGGGCTAAGCCCGGTGGATGAAATCCAGGCCGAGCACCGTTTTCTCAGCGCCCGTCTGCAAGAACTGACCGGCAAAAACGCCGAGGCCCTGAGCACCCTGAATTACCCCGGTAATTGGCAACTGGCCGATTGGCAATGGGCCAGTTATCACCAGGCCCGTGCCCGACTATTTGCTGCCAACCAGCAACCCGTGGAGCAAGTGCGTGAGCTGAGTAAGCTCAGTCAGTATCTGCCGGTAAAGGCGACCGGCGAGGTTAACGACGAAATCTGGCAATTGCTCAAGCCACTGCAGGAAGAAACCCTGCAGAGTTTTGCCGCTCAAGAGAGCGATGCCGTATTTACCGGCTGGCTGCAGCTGGCTTATCTGGCCAAACACTACGCGGTGGATCCCTCAAGCCTGATCCGCCAGTTGAGTGATTGGCAGAAACGTAATCCTTATCATCCAGCGGCGGTGCAGTTGCCTTCGGATCTGCAGCTGGCGCTCAGTGCCAAGCCATACAGACCCAGCAATATCGCCGTGCTGCTGCCACTTTCGGGCCCAAGAGCCGGAGTCGCCAACACTGTTCGTCAGGGCATACTGGCCAGTTATCTGAGCGACCCGGACAGCAATGTCAGCCTCAACTTCTTCGACACGGCCCAAGGTGCCGACAAGGCCTACCAGCAAGCGCTGCAGAGCGGCGCCGAATTTGTGATCGGCCCGCTGCTGCAAAACGAAGTGGAACAGGTGATGGCGGCCCAGCAAGCTGCCGGGGCAAGCACGCCGCCGCAACTGTTTCTCAATCAAATAGATAAGCTGCAACCGCAACAGAATAAGTACTACTTCGCCCTGTCTCCCACTCAGGAAGCCAGCGATGCCGCCAGACGCATGTATCAGGATGGCATACAGGTGCCACTGCTGCTGGCCAGCAATGATGCCGTAGGCCAACGTATGGCCCAGAGCTTTAAGCAGACCTGGATGGAGCTGACCGACAGTGATGCCGAGGTTCACTTCTATGATAACGGTGACAAGATGCGCGAAACCGTGGAAGAAGCCCTTGGCGTGACTGACAGCAAGGCGAGGATCCAGGCCATTAAGGCACTGCTGGGCAGCAAGGTGAAGGCCGACTTCCGCTCCCGTACCGATATCGATGCCATCTATATGATCTCGGGGATTCAGGACTTACCGCTGCTGAAACCCTTTATCGATGTCAACTTCAGTGTCTTTGCCGAGCAAGTGCCGCTGTATACCAGTAGCCGCGCCCGTCAGGAAGACAACGCCAAACAAACCGCGATTGAACTGAACAATATCACCATCAGTGATATCCCCTGGTTGCTGCAGGCCAGTGAAGAAACCGAAGCGGTCAACAAGTTGTGGCCCACCTGGGGCAATGCCCAAAAACGCCTGTATGTGATGGGCTATGATGCCCTGCAGCTGGTCAATCGTCTGGCCCAGATGCATGCCTTCCCCGGATACCAGTACAGTGGCCGCAGCGGCCAACTGACGGTGAGCCCGGATGGCGTGATCGATCGTCAGCTCAGCTGGGCCAAATACCAGCGCGGCGTTTTGCGGCCACTGTAAGGCGGCTTATGGATCTGGGACAGGAAGGCGAGCGTCTGGCTCGCCGCTATCTGGAACAACAGGGCCTGACCTTTGTCGAACAGAATGTGCGCTACAGTTTCGGCGAACTGGACTTGGTGATGAAACAGGGCAGCCAATGGGTGTTTGTTGAGGTAAAATACCGCTCACCCAGCCGATTCGGTGGCGCTTTGCAGTCATTGAGCCAGGCCCAAATTGCCAGGCTTCGCAAGGCCGCCAGTCAGTATCTGCAGCAACACAGGATCAATGCTCCATGTCGCTTCGATCTACTGGCCATTGATGGCGGCAAGGTGAAATGGCTGCAAGACGCTTTTTAGTAAACGCTTAATCCAAAACAAATTTACACTTTTATGCCTGAAAAAAGCCACCGGCCTATGGCATGATAGCAACACTTGATAGTGAAGGACTTATCCATGTTAGAACGTATCAAAGACAGCTTCACCGAGTCGATTCAGACCAAGATTGACGCCGCAGAGGCGCTGCCTGAGTCCATCTCCAAGGCCGCAGAAATGATGGTGCAATGTCTGTTGGGTGGCAATAAGATCCTTGCCTGCGGTAACGGCGGCAGTGCCGGTGATGCCCAACACTTTTCCGCCGAGCTGCTGAACCGCTACGAAGTGGAGCGTCCACCGCTGCCGGCCATAGCTCTGACAACAGACACCTCAACCCTGACAGCCATCGCCAACGATTACAGCTATGACGAAGTGTTTTCCAAGCAGATCCTGGCACTGGGCCAACCCGGTGACATACTGCTGGCCATTTCCACCAGCGGCAATTCGGGCAACGTCATTAAAGCGATGGAAGCTGCACTGAGCCGGGATATGACCATAGTTGCGCTCACGGGTAAAGATGGCGGTGCCATGGCCGGATTGCTGAGCACCAATGATGTGGAGATCCGCGTCCCCTCCAATGTCACGGCGCGTATTCAGGAAGTACACCTGCTGGTTATCCACTGCCTGTGTGACAACATTGACCGTACCCTGTTCCCGCAGGACGAGCATCAATGAGACGTCTGCTGCCCCTGTGTCTACTGCTTACCAGTTTGACCGGCTGTGCCGGAGCCGTAATGGTGGGTGCAGTCGGCGGCGCCATGGTGGTCAACGATGAGCGCTCGCTCAAGACCCAGTTGGATGATACCAATGCCGATTTTAGTATCTCCAGCGTACTGGGAGCGGAAGAGGATCTGAAGAATCAAACCAATATCACCGGCGTCAGTATGAACGGCAATGTACTGATGATAGGTCAGGCGCCCAACTCCATGCTTAGAGACAAGGCGATTCGGCTGGTCAAAGAACTACAGTTGGGTGGCAAGATCCACAATCAGATCCGTATTGGTAACCCGACATCCTTTACCACCCGCAGCAACGACACCTGGATCACCACCAAGGTCAAGGGACGGATGCTCAACGACAAGAATCTGGATGTCACCAAGATCAAGGTGATCACTGAGAATGGTGAAGTCTTTCTGCTGGGCTTGGTCGAGCGAGAGCAAGCCGATCTGGCAGTGGAAATTGCCCGCAATACCGCAGGGGTACGTAAGGTGATCAAGGTGTTCGACTACGTCACCCCTTAACAGCCAAATCCCTCTTCTATGCAAACAAGAGCCGGTTATACCGGCTCTTGTGCTTTCAGTTCACGGGTTTTCATCAGCTTGGCGATGGCGGGCAGGCACAAGGTTGGCAGCACCACCAACGCAGCCCCAATCCAACTCAGGGTATCCAGCCACTCATCGAACAGCAGCCAACCCAGGAAGACAATAAAGATCAGTCCGCTGTATTCAGCCACGGCAATTTCACTGGCCTTGGCCCTGCGATAAGCCAGAACACAGAACCAGTGATACGCCAGCAGGAAAGCATTGGATAACAACGCCACCCCGAGCAGTTGCCAACTGAGCCCGGCCAGTTGCTGCGACAATGCCACCAGCAGAGTCAGCGGCAGACTCAGCAAGTTGTAACAGAGCAAAGTCAGACTGGCGGCTTCGGTACCGGGCAGCTTTCGCAAACTCATCTGGTTCAAGGAGAAGGTAAAGGCAGAAACCAACACCGCGATACCGGCAAGTTCCAGTTCACTAGGCTTTAGGATCAACAAGATACCGACAAATCCCAGTGCGGCAACTCCCCACTGCAGCGGCGTGATCTGTTCCTTCAGAAATACAGCGCCGAGCACCATGATCATCAGGGGCGCCGAATAGAATAGCGAGCTGACAGTCGCCAAGGGCAGCGCCATCAGGCCAATAATCAAAAAGAGCGCGCCAACAGCTCCTGTGTTGGCACGCCAAAGGTGGAGCTTAAAATGAGAGGTGCCCGGACGACCGGCCTTGATCCACAAAGGCAACAACATGAGTACCGCCGTTATCTGGCGCACCAGCAGAAAGGTCGCCGCATTGGCATCATCCGGTAACCATTTGACCGACACATCATAAAATGCGCTAAAGAGATTTCCTACGGTCAATAAAATCAAACCGATAGCTACGGTTCTCTGCATCTTGGTTACCCTGAACGACTCTCAATCGGCGGCATCATATCCGGGTTAAAAACCAAATTGAAATGATGTTTTTTACGTATAAATGAATTAAATTCATACTAAATATCAAAACAGAGTCGCCAATGCGAAAACTTCCCCCCTTGAGAGCGCTGCAGGTGTTCGAAGCGGCAGCACGCCAGAGCCATTTTTCCCGCGCCGCCGAAGAGCTTTGTATCACCCAGAGCGCCGTATCCCATCAGGTCAGGATATTGGAGGAACACTTTGACGAGCCTCTGTTTCTGCGCCAGGGGCGCAGCCTTAAACTGTCACCCAAGGGGGAGATCCTCTATGGCGAATTGGAGCGAATATTCAACGAACTGGCTGACCTTGGCCGTTTGTTCGGCGAGCCCAATCGTGAGCTGAAACTGGCGGTTTACAGCTCTTTTGCGGTCAAATGGTTGATCCCCAGACTCAGCGACTTTCGCCGCCGTCACCCCGAGGTACAGATAAGGTTGGAGATGGTGGCCCAAGATCCCGAGCTCAGCGACAGTGTAGCCGATCTCTTTATCAGCGGTGGTCTCAAACGACGGGGATACTGGCAGACTGTGCTACACAAGGAACGGCTTATTCCAGTTTGTAGCCCGCAATTGCCCCCCAGAGCCGGACAAATAACGATTCAGAGTCTGCAGCAGTATCCACTGTTGACCGTGGATGAAGGGCCACTGGGACTGGACTGGAACCGCTGGGCCGAGGCCAACGGTGTCACTCTGACCCCCAATCACAGGCAGCATATTTTCAGCCATGTGTTAATGGCCATAGAAGCAGCTATTGCCGGTCAAGGCATAGCACTGGCGTCAGACTTTATGGTGGAGGATGATATTGCCAGCGGCCGTTTGATAGAAGCTGAACTGCCGGATGTGCACACAGGATTTGAATTCACTTTTTGCTGTAAAGAGCGGCGCCTCAGAGAACCGGCGATAGCAGCGTTTGCCGATTGGCTGATGTTGATGGCAAGCCAGCCACAACCACAGTAATTCGCACGCAGCCACAAAAAAGCCGACCTTGTAGGTCGGCTCTCAAGATTGGCGGAATTACACCAGCAAGCCTATCTTCTCATAGACTTTCTTCACTGTGACTTCGGCGCGGGCCTGGGCCTTTTCGGCACCCTGCTTCATCACAGACTCCAGGAAGGCTCTGTCTTCGCGAAACTCACGGAAGCGTTGTTGCAGCGGCTCCAACATACCAACCACGGCTTCACCGGCAGCCACTTTCAAATGGCCATACATCTTGCCTTCAAACTCGGCTTCCAGTTCGGCTATGCTCTGGCCTGTCACCCCGGACATCAGGCTCAGCAGATTGGAAACCCCAGGCTTGTTATCTATGTCGAAGCGCACCACAGGTGGCTCATCACTGTCGGTCATCGCCTTTTTCAGCTTTTTCATCACCGCCTTGGGATCTTCCAGCAGGCCGATGACATTGTTGCGGTTGTCATCTGACTTGGACATCTTCTTGGTGGGATCCTGCAGCGACATCACCTTGGCACCCAGCTCAGGGATAAAAGGCTCAGGCACTGTGAAGGTGTCACCATAGGCGTTGTTGAAACGGGTGGCGATATCCCGGGTCAACTCCAGATGCTGTTTCTGATCCTGACCGACAGGGATCTCATTGGCCTGGTACAGCAGGATATCGGCCGCCATCAGCACAGGATAACCAAACAACCCGACGTTGATATTGTTGGCGTGCTTTTGCGACTTATCCTTAAACTGAGTCATGCGGCTCAGCTCACCCATCTGGGTATAACAGTTCAGTACCCACCCCAGTTGAGTGTGCTGCGGCACCTGTGACTGAATGAATACTGTACTCTTCTTGGGATCAACACCACAAGCAAGGTACAGCGCCAATGTGTCCAGGCAAGCTTCACGCAAGGCATTGGGATCCTGACGCACAGTGATGGCATGCAGATCCACCACACAATAGAGGCAATCATGGCTGTCCTGCATGGCTACCCACTGACGCAGGGCACCCATGTAGTTACCTATGGTCAACTCGCCTGAGGGCTGGGCACCGCTCAATACTATGGGTTTGGGACTGCTCATGAATTTCATTACTCCGATTGCTGTGGCGGTAAATGCGCCAAAATTTGCTCAAAATGATCGCATACGGCATCTGGGCCGCAAAGCCCAATATCTTCACCGTAGTTGTAGCCATAGGTCAAGCCGATTGAGGCAATACCTGCAGCTTTCGCCGCCAGAACGTCGTTACGGGAATCACCCACCATCAACATCTGCTGAGGCTGCAACTGCCATTTCTCCAGCAGATGAGTCAGCGGTAAGGGATCCGGTTTCATCTTAGTGAGAGAATCGCCGCCGAGAATTTCACTGAAAAATAACTCAATACCAAAAGCCTGCAATAAAGGGATAGTAAAGCGATAAGGCTTGTTGGTGACCACCGCCAACTTAAAACCTCTTTGCTGCAGGGTTCTAAGCACAGACTCAACCCCGGGATACAGCTTGCTGTAACGCTCAAGGCAAGCTTCATAATGCTTCATAAATACCGGCATGGCTTCGGCCATGACAGAGGCATCCGGTTCAGCCCCCAGGCTAAAGGTCAGCGCGCGGCGCATCAACATTTCTGTGCCGTTGCCAACCCAGCTGCGTACCTGATCTTCAGTGCAACTTCTAAGCCCCAGATCGGCAAGCGTCGCTTGGGTCGCGGCGGCCAAGTCCGGCACACTGTCAACCAGAGTGCCATCCAGATCAAAGGCGATCGCGCTGATACTGCTTGCGATCATAACTTACACTCCCGCCAGTTCACTGCGCATTTGGTCGATAACCGCCTTATAGTCAGGCTGGCTAAAGATGGCTGAACCGGCAACAAACATGTCGGCACCGGCGGCGGCAATTTCGGCTATATTGTCCACCTTAACGCCCCCGTCGACCTCCAGGCGGATATCGCGGCCACTCTCATCGATACGGCGGCGTACTTCGGCCAGTTTATCCAGTGTCGATGGAATAAATGACTGACCACCAAACCCAGGGTTAACCGACATCAACAAAATCACATCCAGCTTATCCATCACATAGTCCAGGTAGTGCAATGGCGTGGCAGGGTTGAATACCAAGCCGGCCTTACAGCCGTGGTCACGGATGAGTTGCACTGTGCGGTCCACATGCTCGCTGGCTTCCGGATGGAAAGTGATAGTAGAAGCCCCCGCCTTGGCAAAATCAGGCACTATGCGGTCGACCGGCTTCACCATCAGGTGCACATCGATTTCGGCGGTAATACCATAGTCACGCAAAGCTTTGCAGACCATGGGGCCTATGGTCAGGTTAGGTACATAATGGTTGTCCATCACATCGAAGTGAACCACGTCGGCCCCCGCGTCCAATACGGCTTTAACATCATCACCCAGGCGGGCGAAATCGGCAGACAGAATGGAAGGAGCAATAAGATATGGGCGCATAGCAATCTCACAGGATGTTTAAGAAGTCGCCTATTTTACCCGCCAAGGCGCTCGGGCTCTATAGCCTGGCGCCCATTTCTGCCGTTGAAAAGCATCATAAGTTGGAATAAGGTTGTTACTTGGTAAAAAGCTGTTCAATTTATCAACGGCTTTGTTATAATCGACCAACGTCACATTTGGGAATGGAACAGGATGAACCAGAAACCGCAGGTTTTCACACACAGCATCAAGTCAGCAGTCATACTCGCTGCCGCCGCTGGCGTGGTGGGAGCGACTGCTGTTGGCTTCCAAAGCCTGGGTTCTTCCGCGAACAATCTGGCCTGCAGCTACAGCCAGGAACACGACTACAATCCCAATCTGCCTTCCAGCCATCCCAATAATCGCTGTGCGACTCAGGAAGATGACTTGAGCTGGGGGGGCTGGTTCAGCGGCAAGAGTCGTTCGGGCCAGTTCCATTTTGTCGACTTACTGGAGTTACTGCACGGCCATCAACGCAAACCGGTTGACGATATCGCCCCGGCAAATTCCAACAACGGTTTTTAAATGTTTGGCCGCTACTGGCGTTACCTTTACAGTACGCTGGCGGCCTTCTTCGGCGTGCAGAGTGAGTCCAATCGTGCCAGGGACTTCAGCGCCAATTCCTCACCTCTCCCTTATATCATCACAGGCGTGTTGCTGGCAGCACTCTTGGTGGTTGGACTATTGCTGCTGGTAAATCAAGTACTCGCCTGATTACTTTGGCAAAGATGACTTTCAGTCGTTCTCGTTGTGATAGGTTTCGTCGTACAAAGCCATCAGCTCATTCACCTTGGTTCTGCTGCTGCCCTTCTGGCTGATATTGCGCTGTACCTGAATCGTTTCCATTCTTGAACCATGGTACAGCTCACGGGTCAGCGGAATATCATGGTTGCTGATAAGCACTGGAATACCACGCTCAATAGCGGTATGACGAGAGTGCCTGGCCAGCAGCGCCTGGTCATCCAACGAAAAGCCGGCCCCAACATAAGTAGTAAAGCTGGCGGTGGTCGATAGGGGGGCGTATGGCGGATCGCAATAAATCACATCACCGCTTTGGGCCAGAGCAAACGCCTGCTCGTAGCCAATACAGCGAAACTCGGCATTTTGTGCCTTGGCGGCAAAGCCGCGTATTTCCTTCTCGGGAAAATACGGCTTCTTGTAGGAACCGAAGGGCACATTGAATGAGCCTTTACGGTTGTAACGACATAAGCCATTAAAACCAAAACGATTGAGATAGAGAAAATAGATAGCTCTATCGAAGGGATCGCGACTACGGTTGAATTTATCTCGGATCAGATAGTATTGCTCTTTGTCGTTCATCTGCGGCACAAACAACTCGGCCGCCGCCCCTATGTATGCTTCCGGACGAGTCTGAATGATGGAATAGAGATCGATCAGATCACGATTGATATCGCACAGCAGGTAACTGGGGTAATCTGTGTTGAGGAACACAGAACCGGCACCGACAAAGGGTTCAACCAGGCGCTCGCCCTTGGGCAAGTGCTGAATCAGGGCATCAACCAGTTTAAATTTACCACCGGCCCACTTGAGAAAGGCTCTTTGTTTTTTCTTCATTAAAATTGATTGGTGCCCGGAAAAACGAAAGTGAGGATTGTACTCGGTTTAAGATGAAATTTCACTGTTACTTAGGCCAGCTTGTAAGCGATAGTGTTGCAGTGATTGCCAGGACTTAATCAAAGGTTGAGGCAGATCCAAAGACAGTTGCAATACCTTACCGGCTTCGATGGCTTCTTGCTTGCTGGCATATTCCCCTACCAATACCACCCACCAATCCTTATGTTTGGCCACTCTGACATTTTTCACTTTTTTCAGCTTAATCATAAATGCCGTCAGTGAAGACTCGCGTTTCAGACTTACCAATTGCAAGGTGTAACCTTGTGTCGGTAGCACTCCGGCACTAGGCTCTTGTTCAAGCTCAGATTGAGCTTGAATTTCCTGCGCTTCATTATTCATAGAGGCAGCCTCTTTGACCTGCGGCTTTTGGGTAACAGGAGCGGTTTCCACATCCAGCGCCGCCTTGGCATCGCTGAGCAGTTCAGAACCAGTTTCCGACTCAGGGGTCGACTGACTATCCGCTTGGGGCACGGTTTTCTGAGCTGATTTCGGGTCTTGCTGCGAGTCAATCGCTGGTGAAACAAGGCTCTGGCTTCGTGGTTGTTCAAGACGAACATATACAGGAGCCGAGCTGAGAACTTTCGAGGCCGGTTCCGATTCAATATCGAGCCAACGCTCGGCAAACTGGCTTAAGGGACTTGTCCTATGTTCCAGTACCAAGGCAGACTTGGTCAGCTCGGGCAGAGGCTCGGTCGAACGCAACAGATACCAGGAGAGCAATGCCAAACAACTCAGCACAGCAAGGCTCGACATCAGTAAGGTCTTCCACGGGAATACTCTTGGCCTCGGCGGCTCACCATTCAATGCCAGCTCCAACAATGCCAAAACCTCGGCCGGTGTGCCCTGCTGCCGCTCCAACTGCTTAACCACTATAGCCCGCGGCGTAAAGGTGTGTACTGCGCTGCGAGTCAACAAAGTTTGATACAGCCCCTCACGCTCGGCCAGAGAAAGCGGCTCAAGCTTAACCGGCAATACCTGCTGTTTCTGTGCTTTAGGCAATTGTAGCTGTAACTGCTCGGCAAATTCCGGAGAAACCGAACAGGTCAGCGTGATAGGTTCACCTCTGGCTTGCAGCTGAGTCAGCAACAAACACTCGGCCCAGAGCACCAGCGGCATGTTGTCGGCATCGTCGATCAGTATGTGGATAGGCTTGCGCATCTCACCGAGATAACGCAGCAGGGTGTCGGCCAGCGGCTGTTCGTCGTCAAACAGGGGGTCGGGCAGTAGTTGGATCAGCAACTTGCGCCTTATTTCGGCGGCATCCGCATGTTGAGGACAACTGACCAACGCCAGATTATGCTCATCGAGCACATTGGCCAAGGCGGTCAACAGCCGTGTCTTACCGGCTCCAACCTGCCCCTGCAACAAAACCAGCTGCTGACCGTAACAGGCCAGATGCTGCAGTCTTTGTAACAGTGCCTCTTGCGAAGGCAGGAGAAGTTCTTCGGTTGCCACCATTGTCACCCATCAAGGTTCAAGCGCGGCAGATCACCTGTTCGAGTAGGGATTCCGGCACTTGAGCAAAAATACCGGCCTGCCCCATATCAGTGGGCAAAACCAAGCGAATTTGCCCAGCCAAAACTTTTTTGTCACGCCGCATGTGTTTGATAAAGCTTTCAAAATCCATGGACTCTGGTGCAGTTATCGGTAAGTCAAATGCCTGTAGCAGCGCACTGATGCGACAGAGAATTGACTCGTCAATCAGTTCCATGGCTTTTGCAGTTTGTGCAGCAAGGACTGTGCCAGCGGCAACCGCTTCACCATGAAGCCAATTGCCATAGCCCATTTCGGCCTCGATGGCATGACCAAAGGTATGCCCCAGATTCAACAGGGCACGAACACCTTGCTCTGTCTCATCTTCGGCAACCACTTCGGCTTTTATCTCACAGCAGCGACGTATGGCATAAGCCAACGCCTCTGGCTGCTGCGACTTGAGTGACTCGACATTGTTCTCGAGCCACAGGAAAAAATCAGCATCCCAAATGATGCCGTATTTGATCACTTCAGCCATACCGGCAGCAAATTCACGCGCCGGCAGGGTCTTCAGACACAGGGTATCTATCAACACAAGTTTGGGTTGATAGAAAGCGCCTATCATGTTCTTGCCCAGCGGATGATTGACTGCCGTCTTGCCACCTACGGATGAGTCGACCTGAGACAGGAGCGTAGTGGGGATCTGGATAAAATCCACCCCCCGCTGATAACAGGCGGCAGCAAAGCCGACCATATCACCAATAACTCCACCGCCGAGTGCCACCAGCACCACATCACGACCGCAGTTATGCTCAAGCAAAGCCGTAAATACGCTATCGAGCTGTGCCAGTGTCTTGTATTGCTCACCGTCGGGTAAAATATGAGCAAAAACCTGAGCCGCAGGCAGCAGAAGGCGCTGCAAGGATTGCAGATACAGGGGAGCTACTGTGTCATTGGAGACAATGAGGACCTTTTTACCCAAGATGCTCGCCGTCAGGCAATCGCTCTGGGCCAACAGACCCTGGCCAATGAAGATAGGATAACTACGTTCACCTAAATCAACCCGGATCTGTTGCATCTTGCGTCCTAGAAACCTAATTGTTCAATGATTTGATTGGCCACCACTTTGGCGCTTTGCTCGTCTGTCTTGACGATAACATCAGCGATTTCCTCATAGAGAGGATTACGCACGTCTGCCAGTGCTTCCAACACTTCACGAGGGTTATCGACCTGCAGCAAGGGGCGACGCTTGTCGCGCTGAGTGCGGGCCACTTGTTTATCAATAGTGGTTTCCAAATACACCACGATACCGCGGGCAGAGAGGAAGTTGCGGATATCTTTGCTTTGAACTGAGCCACCACCAGTAGCCAGAACTATGCCTTGTTTCTCGGTCAGATCGGAAATCACCTGAGCCTCGCGGCGACGGAAACCTTCTTCGCCTTCAACGTCAAATACCCAGGCAATGTCAGCGCCGGTGCGATTTTCAATCTCTTGATCTGAATCGTGGAATTCCAAGTGCAGCATTTGTGCCAGATGACGACCTATGGTGCTCTTGCCTGCGCCCATAGGGCCTACCAGAAAAATATTACGTTTTTCAGCCATTTCTTGTACGTCTGAATCTTATGAAAAGTTTGCCGAATGTCGACTTACTATCAAATCGACGGGATTTGTTACCTTGCTCTTATGAGACTTGACCGGGGATTATCTCAGCTTAAGGACATTCAAGGCAAGTAATGCCGACTATTAAAGCCAAATTTCCCCGCGCCCAAACATCAAAGCCAGCGACTGGCACTGGCTTTGGTTGAAGTTTTACAGGTTTGGAAAAACTTAAGTAGACCCCCTCATGGCTTCAATCAGATGCCGTGAACGCCAATTGCGTTGCAAGCGACGCACTACAAAAGAGAACGCCACGAGGACTTTTTCGCACCTTCCCTAGATTTCCTCAGTCACTATCTTGGGCGTTACGAAGATCAGCAGCTCCTGGCGCTCATTCTTGTCCGAAGTATTGCGGAACAGGAAACCAACCAGGGGAATATCCCCCAAAACAGGCACCTTGCTGACCCGACTGATCAAGTTCTGCTGATAGATCCCCCCCAGCACTATGGTTTCACCATTGTCCACCAGCACTTGGGTACCTATGCGCTGGGTATCGATGGAAACAGCTTCTCCCAGCGGCGTCTGTACTATCTTACCTTGAGAATCCTGAGTGATTTCCAAATCCAGTATCACACGGTTATCCGGGGTAATTTGTGGTGTTACCCGCAGTGACAATACCGCTTTCTTGAACTGTACTGTAGCCGCGCCACTGGAAGCCGATTCCACATAAGGGATCTCGACACCCTGCTCAATATAAGCGGCTTTCTGATTTGAGGTGGTAATTCTGGGGCTGGCGATAATTTCACCCTTGTTTTCCTGCTCCAGCGCACTCAATTCCAAATCCAAGACAGTACCGTCGGCCAGTTTGGCAACATGGAAAGCTATGCTGGCAGCATTGCTAGGAGCCGCCGGCAGGTTCACATTGAGACGGTCGCCTATGGATGGAATGGTGCCGTTGGTAATGTCCTGAGCGCCTTCCAGACTACCCGAGGTGCCTTTATTGCCCTGTTGATCTGTGATCCCCCAACGGATACCCAAATCCTCAGCAACATCATCCTTAACCGTAACCATTCGGCTTTCAATCAACACCTGACGAATAGGCACGTCCAGCACTTCTATCAGCTTGTGCACGTTTTCCAGAATATCGGCCGTGTCTTTAACCAGCAGAGTATTGGTTCTTTCGTCCACGGCAACTGTGCCGCGTTTGGACAATAGGCTTGATCCTTCTCCCCTTAACAAGCTGGCAATCTCGGTGGCCTTGGCATAGTTCACCTGCAAATATTCCGAGTAAAGTGGCGCCAACTCTTCAGAGACTTTTTTCTTGTTCTTGAGCTGGTTTTCTTCACGTATGGCAAGCTCCTCAGCCGGCGCAACCATCAGAATATTACCTTCGATTCGCTTATCCAACCCCTTGGTCTGCAGGATAAGATCCAGCGCCTGATCCCAAGGTACGTCATCCAATCTCAGGGTGATACTACCTTCGACTGTATCACTGGTCACCAGGTTGAAGTCGTTGTAATCGGCAATGATCTGCAGCACGGTTCTGACTGAAATATTCTGGAAGTTGAGTGATAGAGTCTTGCCCGAGTATTTCTTCTCCGTCTCCATCTGAACTGCACGCTCAACCTCGGTCATCGCCAAGGTGAACATATTACCGTCTTGTTTGTAGTTGTATTCGTAGTCGCCCTTGATATCGATCAGAATCCGACTGGTCAGCTCTTCTTTGAAGGTCTCAAAGCTCTTCACCGGGGTGGCAAAGTCTTGCACATCCATAACATAAAGCATGTCAGATGGAATATCTGTGTTGTACAACTTCAGCTCCAGCCTGGAACCGACCTGCTCAACATTGGCGGCAACCGATGAATTACGCAGCTCAACCAGCAGTTCACCACCCTTATCCCCCAAGCGGCGGAAGTCGATATTTTTTATGCTATTAACAAACGGGCTGCTGGCCTTGCTCTGGGGATCCATGACTTCATCATTGACAGTCAAACGATAGACGTTCCCCACGGCCTTACCTTGATAAGGTTTCACTTTTTTCAGTGCCAAAACCAGTTGCAACTTATCGCCATCCTGCATGCTGGACAGCTGCTCGACCCCGGCAGTGTTAATAGGGATCTGTGCTTTTTCCAGCGCAGAAATACTGTCGCTAAAGTTCAATTGGATACTGGCGGGATCGGCATTCAAATTGATTTCCGGCTCAGATATCGGCTTGTCAAACACCAACTCCAATTCCAGTTGGTGATCCACAATGGCATGGTACTTAACATCTACCAGCTTGTTGGCAGCATCAGCATAGGGACTTAGCCCCAGGATGAGCAAGCTGCCCAGGATATACTGCATCCATTTGGCTGCATTTTTTGGGGTGATATTCGCGGCAGAAGATTCCATTATTCCCTCATCCTTCGCTTGTTATTCTCCGGTCAATTCCAGGCTGCTGTTGCGCTCTGTCCAGCAGCCGGAACCGTCCGGTACTAATTCAATGATATCGATATACTGTGCTGATACTTTGGCTATCCGGCCATGATAAAGTCCCAAATACTCACCGACGCCCATGCGATAGACATTGCCATCAGTCGTCTCCACCAAGGCCCAAACCACCTTGTCTTCGCTCAGGGTGCCGCGCATCTTGAGATTATCCAGGGCATAGGTTTCTAGGCGGCCCTTGCGACGCTTGAGATCCGGTTGCAGGCAGTCTTTGGTGGTGTCTATCACCTCTTCCGTCAGTTCTCGGGAAGGTGGTACAAAGGGGCTACGCATCATATCGGCCTGATAATCAAAGTGCTCAAACTGAGGCGGCTCTTTCAGCGGCGGGATTGGAGCAACCGGCTGGGCCTTGGTGCTGGTAACAAAGTCCTCAAGATCCGCTCTGTCACCAATACAACCACTCAGCAATAGCACCGCAGCGGTCAGGGTAATGAGTCGTTTCATTTACCTTTCCCCTTAGCCTTCTCCGGCGGTAATTCCGTTCCTTCTTTAAATCTGTAGGTCTTGGCAAGGATCTCCATCGCCAAGATGCCTGATGGGTCACGCTTAATCACAAAATCATGCAGACTGACAATCCGTGGCAACTTGGCAACCCCGCCGACCATGTGACCCAGTTGGTGATAATCGCCGGTCACGGCCATGCGTATCGGAAACTCAATATAGAAGTCCCGCTGGATCTCTGCGTCCCAATCCAGACTCTGAATCTTCAACCCGGCATCTGTAGCCACATAGGTCAAGTCATCAAGCAAACCCGGCATTTCGTTTTCAGATGGCAGCATCTTCAGCAATTCGGCAAATTGCGCTTCCATCTGCACCAACTGCTCTCGATATAATTTCAGGTTAGCGGCCAAAAGATACTTTTGCTTGAAATCATCACGCAGTTGTTGCTCTTTAACTTGCTCGGACTGATAGATATCTATGGCATCTGAAACAAACAAATAATAGCCACCAACGAACACCAGAATTGCCAGCAAGCCGGCAAACACAGCCTTGACCTGAGTCGGCCAAGCGCCGATATTCTCCATGTCCAGGTCATTGAACTGGCTCAAATCGAAACTCATTTGCCCGCTCCTTTCGCCATCTGTGCCGTCCCCTCAAGCCGATTTGCTCCCTTGATACTGACCTTGAGACTGAAGCGTTGCAGCTCTCTGAGTTCTTCCTGCTGAGAAACTATCGACTGCATACTCGGGTCCTGAAGCCACTCTGATGCTTTAATTTTTCGCATCATGTTGGCGACATTGTTATTGGACTCACTACGCCCCTCGATCCAGATGAGACTGCCTTTCTTTTCTATGCTGGAAAGATAGATGCCTGGCGGAATAACCCGTACCAGCTCATCCAATACATGGGTAGGCAAATTACGCGCCTGTTGCAGATTAAGAATAATCTCGGTGCGACGTTCAATATCCTTTTTGCGCTGTTTGATCTTGGTAATCTCAGCTATCTGCTTGTCTAACAAGCTAATTTCTGATTGAAGATAAGCATTTCGCTGCCGCTGATCTTCTGTCATCAAACCGATAAAGTTCAGTGCCATGTAAACCAACAACGCGGCGCCAATAAAAACAGCAGCCAAAATCCCTATATAGTCACGTTTCTGTTTTTCCCTGGCTTCTTCGCGCCATGGTAATAAATTTATGTTCGCCATTGACCATAACTCCTCAGCGCCAGGCCGCAGGCCACCATGTATTTACTGATATGGGGTTGCAGGGCATTTTTTACTGAATCGTCTGCATGCAAACTTCCCTGAAAGGGGTCGGCAATTATTGTATGAACACCTAATTCATTGGTCAGAAGATTAGCCATACCTTCTAATTTGGAAGTACCGCCACAAAGCACCAAATGATCGACTTTATCTTTACCACTGGAAGTGCAATATATTTGCAGCGTGCGTTTTATTTGTTGCAATAATTGCGTTTGGAATGGCGATAACACCTCAAACATATAATTGCGAGGTAGATCACCTTCTATCTTGGCCTTTTCCGCCTGCTCATAAGACATGCCGTAAAAAGACAATATAGATTGAGTGAAGAGTTCTCCACCAAACGCCTGTTCGCGGATAAAGGCCGTTTCCCCTTTTTCCACTACCGCGAAGGTAGTCATATTGGCACCAATATCAACTAAAGCGACCACCTGTTCAGCAGCGCCGTCCGGCAGCTGTCCCAAGACCAATTCAAGGGAACGGCCTAAAGCATAACCTTCTACATCAACGACTTTGGGCTCAAGGTCAACACTGTCCAGCGCATCGATTCTGGCATCGATATTTTCGGTTCGGCAAGCACTGAGCAAAACATCAACTTTACTGGGATCTGTCTTGTTAACGCTCAGTGTTTCAAAATCAATACTGACTTCATCAAGTGAATAGGGAATAAGGTTATCCGCTTCAATCTCAATCTGTGCCTCCATTTCCACCTCACTCAGAGAGGCATCCATGTAGATGACTTTAGTCATTACGGCTGATCCGGATACAGCGACAGAAGCAAATTTAGTTGCTTTGGGCAATTGCCTCTTGAGCTGTTTCATTGCTTCAATAACGGCTTCAGGATCACGAATATCATGATCATTGATGGCTCCTTTTTTAACAGGAGCTGCGGCGTAAGCCTGGATTTTATAACCATCGCCTGTCTTGCCCAGCAGGATTGCCTTGACCTCGTGAGAACCGATGTCAATACCCACCATTTGCGGAGCCTGACGCTTCCATAGATTCGAAAGCATAGTCCTTTGTCACTTTGTTATTGTTAGGTTTTAGAGTAGCACATTTTCAAATTGTTACGCCTCTTTGTATAAAATGTTTGAGTACATTACAACGGCTAATTTTTTGACGCTGCCTTTTTGCTTCACCCTGCACAAAACGCCTTATATACTATTGTGCCCGCAGCAAGTTTTGGAATAATCTCGTGAAGTGGTTAAAACGTATACTCATAGCTCTATTCAGCCTGGCCCTTTTGGGGGTTGCAGCTATCGTTGGAGCCTACTTCTACGTCCTGCCCGAACTCCCGGATGTCGCCACACTCAAGACAGTGCAACTGCAAACACCACTGAGGGTTTATTCCAGTGATGGCAAGCTGATCTCACAATTCGGTGAAAAGCGCAGGATCCCGTTGGAATTGGCCGATGTGCCCAAACCATTACTGCAAGCCTTTCTGGCAACCGAAGATTCACGTTTTTATGAGCACAAAGGCGTCGACCCCATAGGGGTAGCTCGGGCCGCACTGGTTATGTTGGCCACCGGCGAAAAAAAGCAGGGCGCCAGTACCATTACCATGCAGGTGGCCAGGAACTTCTTCCTGACCCGAGACAAGACAATTATTCGTAAAGTCAAAGAGATATTTATCTCTATCCACATAGAGCAGCTGCTGACCAAAGATGAAATTCTGGAGCTCTATGTCAACCGTATCTATCTTGGACAGCGGGCCTACGGGGTTGGCGCCGCGGCTCAAGTATATTATGGCAAGGAAGTCAAAGACTTGACGCTTGCTGAAATGGCAGTTATCGCCGGCTTGCCGAAAGCGCCCTCAACACTCAACCCTATCACCTCCCCCAGCCGAGCTTTGACTCGTCGTAATCTGGTGCTCAACCGTATGCTGGAGGTCGGCTACATCACCCAGAGTGAATACAACGAGGCCAGCGCCCAACCTATTACCGCCAAATACCATGGTGCCGAAATCGATCTCTATGCCCCCTATATTTCAGAGATGGCCAGGGATTATATGGTACAAAAATACGGTGAAGAGGAAGCCTATACCGGAGGATACGATGTCTACACCAGCATAGACTCCTCACTGCAGTTAAAAGCCCAAAAGGCACTGCGCAACAATGTCTACGCCTATGATGAACGCCATGGCTATCGAGGCCCGGAAGCGGTTCTCTGGACAGACAAGCAACCTGATGAGAGCGAGTTGATTGCCACTCTTAAGAAAACCATGCCCATTCAAGAGCTCAGGCCTGCTGCCGTATTGAAGGTAGAAGAACAACAAGCTGAAGTACTGCTCGCTTCAGGAGAAAAGCTCACTCTGCCTTGGGATGGCCTCAAATGGGCCCGCAAATTTATCAGTGACAAACGCCAAAGCGCACCACCGAAGAAAGCCGAACAATTCCTGAAAGTGGGCGAACAGATTTGGGTACGTCACAACGGCGATATCTGGCAACTGGCTCAGGTGCCTCAGGTTGCCAGCGCCATTGTCTCGATAGATCCTAAAGATGGTGCAATTCAGGCACTGGTCGGTGGTTACAGCTTCAGTCAGAGCCAGTACAACCGGGTGACTCAGGCCAAGCGTCAGTTGGGCTCCAACATAAAACCTTTCCTATATGCCGCAGCGCTGGAGAAAGGCTATACCCTGGCGACACTGATCAACAACGCGCCTATCAACAAACCGGATCTCAGCCAAGGTACGGCTTGGCGTCCCAAGAACTCACCCGACGTATACGGCGGCCCCACCAGGCTGCGTCTGGGGCTGGCACAGTCTATCAACGTGATGTCGGTAAGAACCCTACGCTATGTTGGGCTGGATGCCGCCATCGACAAGCTGGTACAGTTTGGTTTCGATGCCAAAGAGCTCAACCACAACGAATCTCTGGCGCTGGGTTCGCCATCAGCCACACCTTTGCAGGTGGTCACAGCCTTCTCAACCTTCGCCAACGGGGGTTATCTGGTTGAACCATACTTCATCAAACGGATCCTGAATGCCCAAGGCGAAATCCTTGAACAGGCTCATCCGGCTCTGGCTTGTGACGCGCCGCTTAAGGCTGAAGAGGATATGACGGATAACGCCATAACCGATTTGACTATGCAAGAGCCGCTGCAGCCCCTGGTTCAGGAAGATCCTTTCAGCTGTGACAGCCCTAGCGCCCGTCACGCCAAGCAGGTGATCAGCGAGCAGACCGCATTCCTAATCACCGATGCCCTCAAGAGTGTTATCTGGGGTGGCGGTAACTGGAGCAAGGGCACTGGCTGGAACGGTACCGCCTGGCGCGCCGCCAGAGTGGTCAAACGCCATGACATAGCCGGTAAAACGGGAACAACCAACGAATCGCGGGACACCTGGTTCAGTGGCTACAATCCTAAGCTTGCCACCACTGTCTGGGTCGGCTTCGATGACCATGGCCGTGAGCTGGGACGTACCGCCTGGAATGCCAGCGGCGCCAAAGATCAGATTTCAGGGGCCGAATCCGGTGCCAAGACCGCGGGCCCAGGCTGGAACGAGTTTATGCGCGATGCCCTGGAAGGAACGCCGGAAGAACCCAGCATTCCACCGGCTGGAATCGTTTCGGTGCGTATTGATTTAGACAGCGGCAAGCTGTCGCGTAAGACAGACTACACCAGCGACTTCGAGTACTTTATTCAGGGTACAGAACCCAAGGAATACGCCACCGGCGCCGAAGATGACAGTGACATCTTTATCGAAACACCGCCGGAAGAGCTGTTCCAGTAACTGTCTGTTTAACACCGCCTGTTAAACATTAAAAAACGCGCCGATTGGCGTAATGCCGTTCACTTAGTGTGAACGGCATTTTTCTTAGGCTTAATGGGATACTTGTTTTTACTCATTTTTAACGCACGTGGATAGGCTCTATCGCGTTTCCCATCAAGCTTGAACTGCCTCGCATTACGCACTATGTCCAAGACATCTCTCGGGACATT
>NZ_JBKORF010000012.1:0-169 GCF_047314685.1 Shewanella sp. BJSY2023SW001 | reverse complement strand
TAACCAGCTCTGGCAATTGACTGCGTAACGTAAAGCGACTCTCCAGAAGATGCTGCTTCATCTCCCGATAGCCCACTTCTATCTCCCATCGATGAGCATATAAATCCGCTATTTCTGCCCCCGGATAACGCAAGGGGTCCGTTAATGAGGTCAAAATGGAAACCGACTT